>NZ_JBJQMA010000004.1:0-211293 GCF_046486065.1 Escherichia sp. WS547
AACGAAGTTGGATGCAAATGTCAGATCGTGTGCGCCTGTTAGGGCGCGGCTGGTAAGAGAGCCTTATAGGCGCATTTGAAAAACCTCCGGCTATGCCGGAGGATATTTATTTACTTAGTAGAGATAAACGGAACTGTACTGCCGGGAATCATGGTATCGGGTAGCTTACCGTCCCAACGCTCAGCAGTGGTGAGGGCAACAAGTCCGGGATTATCCCGCAGAGCTTCACCGCGCAGGCGGATAGCTTCTGCTTCAGCCGCACTTTTTAAACGAATAGTTTCAGCCTCTGCCGCGCCTCTTACGCGAATAGTCTCAGCTTCTGCTTTGGCTGCCGCCAGTTTACTGTCTGCTTCTGCCTGGGCCTGAGTTACCGCTATTTGCGCCTGGATTTTCTCTGTTTCCAGATTTTGCTTACGTGTGGCAATGGCGACTTCTGCTTTCATTCGATCTTCAATCGATTTTTCATAAGCGTCAGAAAAATCAATATTTTCAATCTGAACACCATCAATCACCACCGGGCCAACAACGGCTTTACGCATTGCATTTTGCAGATCCTGAACCAGTTTTGTACGATCCTGTACCGCGCTGATGGCTGTATATTGCCCGAAAACGTTCTCCAGTTGGGTTGGCAGCTGGCGGACGATCAGACGCTCTTTTAAAGATTCAATGGTGTTGTAGGTTGTATAAACTGCGCCAGCTTCTGAAGGTTTAATGTGGAAGCTGACTGATACTGTCATTTGTGCCGGTTGCTGGTCGCGGCTGTAGGCCTGTAATCCCTGATAAACCACAGCCTGATTACGCGTGGAAATTTTCTCCACGCTTTCCATAAAAGGGATCTTAAAACCCAGACCCGGCTCGGCAACTTTTACGATTTTTCCGTAGCGCAGCAAAATGCCGCGTTCACCTTCATTAACGGTGTAATACGAGAGAAATGGCAGCACAACCACGGCAAGCACGCCAATGACGATAGCAATAGATTTTTGTGGGCGAAATGAGGTTATTGAAACAGGTGCTTTCATATGAATCTTCCTTGAGTAAAGTGGGGAATATGTCACATGAGGTGAGGAGAAAATAGCCGACAGGTGAGAATTCAGAATCTATAAAGGGGTATAGCGAAAAAACATTGCATTAAAAAAGTATGTTTTCGGACATTCAATAAATAAATGGCGATATGCATCACAAATACAACAACAATCAAAATGTTGATTTTGTGATAAACATAACAAATACAAAGTTGACTTTAAAAATATCAATTTCATTTTGTTGTTATTTAAGGTTTTATTATTTTTGTTCATGGGGTTTTTCTTCTCGCGTACCCAATTGCTTTCATTAAACCGCACGAGTATTTTATTTATACCGCCTGACGGTACCCTAAAAATAAAATAAGGATAATTTATGCGGTTTATTGATTATTTCCCAAAATCATCAATCTCAGTTATACATTCAGCAAAAGACTGGCAGGAAGCTATCGATTTCTCGATGGCATCATTGCTGGATAAAAACTATATCAGCGAGAATTACATTCAGGCAATTAAAGATTCCACCATTAACAATGGCCCTTATTATACTCTCGCACCAGGTGTGGCAATGCCTCATGCGCGACCGGAATGTGGGGCGCTTAAAACCGGGATGTCTTTGACGTTACTTAAACAAGGCGTTTATTTTCCGGGGAATGACGAACCGATAAAATTACTCATCGGCCTTTCTGCTGCCGATGCCGATTCGCACATTGGCGCTATTCAGGCGTTAAGTGAATTATTGTGTGAAGAAGAAATACTCAACCAATTATTAACAGCAGCATCAGAAAAACAATTAGCGGACATAATCAGCCGCGGATAATTACTCTCTCCTCTACAGGATAATATTATGGAAAACAAGTCTGCTCGTGCAAAGGTCCAGGCTTTTGGGGGCTTTTTGACTGCAATGGTCATCCCCAATATCGGTGCTTTTATTGCCTGGGGTTTTATTACTGCATTATTTATTCCTACTGGTTGGCTGCCGAATGAACATTTCGCCAAAATTGTCGGCCCGATGATTACCTATTTATTGCCCGTGATGATTGGTTCTACTGGTGGTCATCTGGTCGGCGGTAAACGCGGGGCGGTCATGGGCGGAATAGGTACTATTGGTGTGATCGTTGGCGCAGAGATCCCGATGTTCCTTGGTTCGATGATTATGGGGCCGCTCGGTGGGCTGGTCATAAAATATGTCGATAAGGCACTGGAAAAACGCATACCTGCCGGTTTTGAGATGGTTATCAATAACTTCTCATTAGGTATCGCGGGGATGCTCCTTTGTCTGCTGGGTTTTGAAGTTATCGGCCCGGCGGTGTTAATTGCCAATACTTTCGTCAAAGAGTGTATTGAGGCGCTGGTACATGCGGGTTATCTGCCTCTGCTGTCAGTCATCAATGAACCGGCGAAAGTGCTTTTCCTCAATAATGCGATCGATCAGGGCGTCTATTATCCGCTGGGAATGCAACAGGCATCAGTTAACGGCAAATCCATCTTCTTTATGGTGGCATCCAATCCAGGGCCTGGCTTAGGACTGTTGCTGGCATTCACTCTGTTTGGTAAAGGGATGAGTAAGCGCTCTGCACCTGGTGCGATGATTATTCACTTCCTCGGCGGTATCCACGAACTGTATTTCCCGTATGTGCTGATGAAGCCACTGACCATTATTGCCATGATTGCGGGCGGTATGTCTGGCACCTGGATGTTTAACTTACTGGACGGTGGTCTGGTGGCTGGCCCAAGTCCGGGGTCTATCTTTGCTTACCTGGCGCTGACGCCGAAAGGCTCATTCCTGGCGACAATTGCTGGTGTTACGGTAGGTACCCTGGTGTCCTTTGCTATCACTTCGCTGATACTGAAGATGGAAAAAACGGTGGAAACGGAGAACGAAGATGAGTTTGCTCAGTCAGCCAATGCGGTTAAGGCGATGAAACAAGAGGGTGCATTCTCGTTAAGCCGGGTTAAGCGTATCGCCTTTGTTTGCGATGCGGGGATGGGCTCCAGCGCGATGGGCGCAACCATCTTCCGTAAACGTCTGGAAAAAGCGGGGCTGGCAATTGAAGTAAAACATTACGCGATAGAAAACGTGCCTGTGGATGCGGATATCGTTGTTACTCATGCCAGTCTGGAAGGGCGCGTGAAACGTGTGACGGATAAACCGCTGATACTGATTAATAACTATATTGGCGATCCAAAACTCGACACTTTATTTAATCAATTAACCGCCGAACATAAAAACTGATTGCCGAGGTAAAAATGAAAACCAAAGTTGCTGCTATTTATGGCAAGCGGGATGTCCGTCTGCGCGAATTTGAACTGCCAGAAATTACCGATAATGAACTGTTAGTGAGTGTAATTTCTGACAGTGTCTGTTTATCGACCTGGAAAGCGGCGTTACTCGGTAGTGAACATAAACGCGTACCCGACGATTTAGAAAATCATCCGGTCATTACCGGGCATGAATGTGCTGGGGTTATTGTCGAAGTGGGTAAAAATCTCACCGACAAATATAAAAAAGGCCAGCGTTTTGTATTGCAACCGGCGATGGGGTTACCAAGCGGATATTCAGCGGGCTACAGCTACGAATATTTTGGCGGTAACGCCACCTATATGATTATTCCCGAGATCGCCATTAACCTGGGCTGCGTATTACCGTATCACGGCTCTTATTTTGCTGCGGCGTCGCTGGCAGAGCCTATGTGCTGCATTATTGGCGCTTATCATGCCAATTATCACACCACGCAATATGTTTATGAGCATCGCATGGGCGTTAAACCTGGCGGCAATATTGCGCTGCTGGCGTGTGCAGGTCCGATGGGCATTGGCGCTATCGATTACGCCATTAACGGCGGCATACAACCGTCGCGGGTGGTGGTGGTCGATATCGACGACAAACGCCTGGCGCAGGTAGAGAAGCTGCTGCCGGTGGAACTGGCGGCCAGTAAAGGCATTGAGCTGGTGTATGTGAATACCAAAGGGATGAGCGATCCGGTACAGAAGCTGCGGGCGCTGACAGGAGATGTCGGGTTCGATGACATTTTTGTTTATGCGGCGGTGCCTGCTGTCGTTGAGATGGCTGACGAATTACTGGCGGAAGATGGCTGCCTGAACTTCTTTGCCGGGCCGACGGATAAAAACTTCAAAGTGCCGTTTAATTTCTACAACGTCCATTACAACAGCACGCACGTCGTCGGTACATCCGGCGGTTCAACGGACGATATGAAAGAGGCGATTGCGTTAAGCGCCACGGGGCAGTTGCAGCCGTCGTTTATGGTGACCCATATTGGTGGCCTGGATGCGGTGCCAGATACCGTGCTCAATCTGCCGGATATCCCCGGCGGTAAAAAACTCATTTATAACGGCGTCACCATGCCGCTCACTGCCATTGCCGATTTTGCCGAAAAAGGCAAAACCGATCCGCTGTTTAAAGAGCTGGCGCGGCTGGTTGAGGAAACGCACGGCATCTGGAATGAGCAGGCCGAGAAATATCTGCTGGCGCAATTTGGCGTTGATATCGGGGAGGCCGCGCAATGATGTCCCTGGCGTGGCCATTATTTCGCGTTACGGAACAGGCAGCGTTGGCTGCCTGGCCGCAAACCGGATGTGGCGACAAAAATAAAATTGATGGCCTGGCGGTCACCGCGATGCGCCAGGCATTAAACGACGTCGCTTTTCGTGGACGAGTGGTTATCGGCGAAGGAGAAATTGACCATGCGCCGATGCTGTGGATTGGCGAAGAGGTGGGCAAAGGCGATGGGCCAGAAGTCGATATCGCGGTTGATCCCATTGAAGGCACGCGGATGGTGGCGATGGGGCAGAGCAATGCGCTGGCGGTCATGGCTTTCGCCCCTCGAGATAGCCTGTTACATGCGCCCGATATGTATATGAAAAAGCTGGTTGTTAATCGGCTGGCGGCGGGCGCGATTGATCTGTCTTTGCCTCTGACGGACAACCTGCGCAACGTGGCGAAAGCGTTAGGCAAACCGCTGGATAAGCTGCGCATGGTTACGCTGGATAAACCGCGCCTGAGTGCCGCGATTGAGGAAGCAACACAGCTGGGCGTGAAGGTTTTTGCCCTGCCGGATGGCGATGTCGCCGCCAGCGTGCTGACCTGCTGGCAGGATAATCCTTACGATGTGATGTACACCATCGGCGGTGCGCCAGAAGGCGTGATTTCTGCCTGTGCCGTTAAAGCATTAGGCGGGGATATGCAGGCCGAGCTGATTGACTTTTGCCAGGCTAAAGGGGATTACACGGAAAATCGGCAGATTGCAGAGCAGGAGCGCAAGCGTTGCAAGGCAATGGGCGTTGACGTTAACCGTGTGTACTCGCTCGATGAACTGGTGAGGGGGAACGATATCCTCTTTAGCGCTACGGGCGTGACGGGCGGTGAGCTGGTGAACGGTATCCAACAGACGGCGAATGGGGTGCGGACGCAGACATTACTGATCGGCGGCGCGGACCAAACGTGTAATATAATAGACTCCCTGCATTGATGGTGATCTATCGGAAGACCAATGGCGACGCTGACAGAAGATGATGTGCTTGAGCAACTGGATGCACAGGACAATTTATTTTCATTTATGAAAACTGCGCATACCATTTTGCTCCAGGGGATACGCCAGTTTCTGCCGTCGCTGTTTGTCGATAACGATGAAGAGATCGTGGAATATGCAGTGAAGCCGTTACTCGCCCAAAGCGGCCCGCTTGACGATATTGATGTTGCACTGCGTTTGATTTATGCGTTGGGGAAAATGGATAAATGGTTGTACGCCGATATCACGCATTTTTCCCAGTTCTGGCATTACCTGAACGAACAGGATGAAACGCCCGGATTTGCCGATGACATGACCTGGGATTTTATCAGCAACGTCAATAGCATAACCCGCAATGCGATGCTCTATGACGCGTTAAAAGCGATGAAGTTCGCTGATTTCTCCGTCTGGTCAGAGGCGCGTTTTAGCGGAATGGTCAAAACGGCGCTGACGCTGGCAGTAACGACCACCTTAAAGGAATTAACGCCGTGAAAATTGAATTAACGGTGAATGGGCTGAAGATACAGGCACAGTACCAGAACGAAGAGATTGAAAATGTACATAAACCGTTGCTGCACATGTTGGCGGCCTTACAGACGGTAAATCCGCAGCGGCGTACGGTGGTTTTTCTTTGCGCTCCGCCGGGGACGGGTAAATCAACCCTAACCACCTTCTGGGAATATCTCGCGCAACAAGACCCGGAACTGCCCGCTATTCAGACGCTCCCGATGGATGGTTTTCACCATTACAATAGCTGGCTGGATGCGCATCAATTGCGCCCCTTCAAAGGCGCACCAGAGACATTTGACGTTGCGAAACTGACGGAAAATCTGCGCCAGGTCGTGGAAGGGGATTGTACGTGGCCGCAGTACGATCGACAAAAGCATGATCCTGTTGAAGATGCGTTGCACGTTACCGCACCACTCGTCATCGTCGAAGGAAACTGGTTGTTACTGGATGATGAAAAGTGGCTGGAGTTGGCATCTTTCTGCGATTTTTCTATTTTTATTCATGCACCTGCTCAAATTCTGCGGGAGCGCTTGATTAGTCGTAAAATTGCGGGAGGATTAACGCGGCAAGTAGCCGAAGCATTTTATGCCCGCACCGATGGCCCCAATGTCGAGCGTGTGCTGATGAATAGCCGTCAGGCCAATCTGATAGTAGAGATGACTGAAGAAGGCCGGTATCACTTCACAAGCTGACAATTTATTCCAGTTATTGTAGGGTTATTATTACGCCAGCCTGGAATAAAGCTTCCCACAAAAGGGGATAAAAGTGTGATGTGAGTCAGATAAATGTCTTCTTCGGCTGGACAAACATTCCTTTTATTCCACGTTTCGCTTATCCTAGCTGAAGCGTTTCAGTCGATTAAATGTTCGACAATTAACCAATCAGTCGCAGTTTGCGACAGGTAAGGTTTCCCCGGACGATTTGCTGGATTACTCTGTCTGGCAAATTTGCTCAGGGAAAACCTTGCAGGAGATCTATGACCGTACGCGTAGCGATAAATGGCTTCGGTCGCATCGGGCGTAATGTGGTTCGTGCTTTGTATGAATCCGGACGCCGGGCGGAAATTACCGTGGTGGCAATCAACGAACTGGCGGATGCTGCGGGCATGGCGCATTTGTTGAAATATGACACCAGCCATGGCCGTTTTGCATGGGAAGTACGACAGGAACGCGATCAACTTTTTGTTGGTGATGACGCCATCCGCGTATTGCATGAACGTTCACTGCAATCGCTCCCCTGGCGTGAACTTGGCGTTGATGTAGTCCTCGACTGCACCGGCGTATATGGCTCCCGCGAGCATGGCGAAGCGCATATTGCCGCCGGGGCCAAAAAAGTGCTCTTTTCACATCCTGGCAGTAACGATCTCGACGCGACCGTTGTTTACGGCGTCAATCAGGATCAACTTCGTGCGGAACACCGCATCGTTTCTAACGCTTCCTGTACCACGAATTGCATAATTCCCGTCATCAAATTGTTAGATGATGCGTACGGTATTGAGTCCGGCACTGTGACCACAATTCACTCCGCCATGCACGATCAACAGGTTATTGATGCATACCACCCTGACCTGCGTCGCACCCGGGCAGCCAGCCAGTCGATCATTCCGGTCGATACTAAACTGGCCGCCGGTATCACACGATTTTTTCCGCAATTTAACGATCGCTTTGAAGCGATTGCGGTACGTGTGCCAACCATAAATGTGACGGCAATCGATTTAAGCGTGACGGTGAAGAAACCTGTAAAAGCCAATGAAGTCAACCTGTTGCTGCAAAAAGCAGCACAAGGTGCATTTCATGGTATAGTTGACTATACGGAATTGCCGTTGGTCTCTGTAGATTTTAACCACGATCCGCACAGTGCCATTGTCGATGGCACCCAAACCCGGGTCAGTGGCGCACACCTGATCAAAACGTTGGTCTGGTGCGATAACGAATGGGGCTTTGCTAACCGAATGCTCGACACGACGTTAGCTATGGCTACTGTTGCTTTCAGGTAAGACGCAAGCAGCGTCTGCAAAACTTTTAGAATCAACGAGAGGATTCACCATGTCTGTAATTAAGATGACCGATCTGGATCTTGCTGGGAAACGTGTATTTATCCGTGCGGATCTGAACGTACCAGTAAAAGACGGGAAAGTAACCAGCGACGCGCGTATCCGTGCTTCTCTGCCGACCATCGAACTGGCCCTGAAACAAGGCGCAAAAGTGATGGTAACTTCCCACCTGGGTCGTCCTACCGAAGGCGAGTACAACGAAGAATTCTCTCTGCTGCCGGTTGTTAACTACCTGAAAGACAAACTGTCTAACCCGGTTCGTTTGGTTAAAGATTACCTCGACGGCGTTGACGTTGCTGAAGGTGAACTGGTTGTTCTGGAAAACGTTCGCTTCAACAAAGGCGAGAAGAAAGACGACGAAACTCTGTCCAAAAAATACGCTGCACTGTGTGACGTGTTCGTAATGGACGCATTCGGTACTGCTCACCGCGCGCAGGCTTCTACTCACGGTATCGGTAAATTTGCTGATGTTGCGTGCGCAGGTCCGCTGCTGGCAGCTGAACTGGACGCGCTGGGTAAAGCACTGAAAGAACCTGCTCGCCCGATGGTGGCTATCGTTGGTGGTTCTAAAGTATCTACCAAACTGACCGTTCTGGACTCCCTGTCTAAAATCGCTGACCAGCTGATTGTTGGTGGTGGCATCGCTAACACCTTTATCGCGGCACAAGGCCACGATGTGGGTAAATCCCTGTACGAAGCTGATCTGGTTGACGAAGCAAAACGTCTGCTGACCACCTGCAACATCCCGGTTCCGTCTGATGTTCGCGTAGCAACTGAGTTCTCTGAAACTGCACCGGCTACCCTGAAATCTGTTAACGATGTGAAAGCTGACGAGCAGATCCTGGATATCGGTGATGCTTCCGCTCAGGAACTGGCTGAAATCCTGAAGAATGCGAAAACCATTCTGTGGAACGGTCCGGTTGGCGTGTTCGAATTCCCGAACTTCCGCAAAGGTACTGAAATCGTGGCTAACGCTATCGCAGACAGCGAAGCGTTCTCCATCGCTGGCGGCGGCGACACTCTGGCAGCAATCGACCTGTTCGGCATTGCTGACAAAATCTCCTACATCTCTACTGGCGGCGGTGCATTCCTCGAATTCGTGGAAGGTAAAGCACTGCCTGCAGTAGCGATGCTCGAAGAGCGCGCTAAGAAGTAAAAAAATCACAGGGCAGGGAAACCTGCCCTTGTTGCAGCGCGCTTTTAAAGCACGCACTTTTTCATACTCTAAATAATTCGAGTTGCAGGAAGGCGACAAGAGAGTGAATCCCATGAGCTTACATAAGTAAGTGACTGAGGTGAGCGAACGCAGACGCAGCACATGCAACTTGAAGTATGACGAGTATAAGGCCCGACGATACAGGACAAGAGACATGTCTAAGATTTTTGATTTCGTAAAACCTGGCGTAATCACTGGTGATGACGTACAGAAAGTTTTCCAGGTAGCAAAAGAAAACAACTTCGCACTGCCAGCAGTAAACTGCGTCGGTACTGACTCCATCAACGCCGTGCTGGAAACCGCTGCTAAAGTTAAAGCGCCGGTTATCGTTCAGTTCTCCAACGGTGGTGCTTCCTTTATCGCTGGTAAAGGCGTGAAATCTGACGTTCCGCAGGGTGCTGCTATCCTGGGCGCGATCTCTGGTGCGCATCACGTTCACCAGATGGCTGAACATTATGGTGTTCCGGTTATCCTGCACACCGACCACTGCGCGAAGAAACTGCTGCCGTGGATCGACGGTCTGCTGGACGCGGGTGAAAAACACTTCGCAGCTACCGGCAAGCCGCTGTTCTCTTCTCACATGATCGACCTGTCTGAAGAGTCTCTGCAAGAGAACATCGAAATCTGCTCTAAATACCTGGAGCGCATGTCCAAAATCGGCATGACTCTGGAAATCGAACTGGGTTGCACCGGTGGTGAAGAAGACGGCGTGGACAACAGCCACATGGACGCTTCTGCACTGTACACCCAGCCGGAAGACGTTGATTACGCATACACCGAGCTGAGCAAAATCAGCCCGCGTTTCACCATCGCAGCGTCCTTCGGTAACGTACACGGTGTTTACAAGCCGGGTAACGTGGTTCTGACTCCGACCATCCTGCGCGACTCTCAGGAATATGTTTCTAAGAAACACAACCTGCCGCACAACAGCCTGAACTTCGTATTCCACGGTGGTTCCGGTTCTACTGCTCAGGAAATCAAAGACTCCGTAAGCTACGGCGTAGTAAAAATGAACATCGATACCGATACCCAATGGGCAACCTGGGAAGGCGTTCTGAACTACTACAAAGCAAACGAAGCTTATCTGCAGGGTCAGCTGGGTAACCCGAAAGGCGAAGATCAGCCGAACAAGAAATACTACGATCCGCGCGTATGGCTGCGTGCCGGTCAGACTTCGATGATCGCTCGTCTGGAAAAAGCATTCCAGGAACTGAACGCGATCGACGTTCTGTAAGATATTCCTTTCTGCTTATCTCAAGGCCCGCTCTGCGGGTCTTTTTTTCGCCAAAAGCAAGGTGATGCAGATGAGAAATCTGTGATCTATTTGGCAAAATTATGCTTTATTGTTTACCCTTGTCAGACTGCCCGCCATAAGGCGGCGGAGTGTATTTCTCCATTTTGAGTCAGTTGAAAAGGAATATTGAATGGAAGATTTGAATGTTGTCGATAGCATAAACGGCGCGGGAAGCTGGCTGGTGGCTAACCAGGCGCTGCTGCTAAGTTATGCAGTAAACATCGTGGCGGCACTCGCGATCATCATCGTTGGTTTGATTATCGCGCGGATGATTTCCAACGCGGTGAATCGCCTGATGATCTCCCGTAAAATCGATGCCACTGTTGCTGATTTTCTTTCTGCATTAGTCCGTTACGGTATTATCGCCTTTACGCTAATCGCTGCACTGGGCCGCGTAGGTGTACAAACCGCGTCCGTCATTGCTGTACTCGGTGCCGCAGGCTTAGCTGTTGGTCTGGCTTTGCAGGGGTCACTGTCTAACCTGGCCGCTGGCGTGTTACTTGTCATGTTCCGCCCGTTCCGTGCCGGAGAATATGTTGACCTCGGCGGCGTAGCCGGTACTGTGCTGAGTGTGCAGATTTTCTCCACCACCATGCGTACTGCAGACGGTAAAATTATCGTTATTCCGAACGGTAAAATTATTGCCGGAAATATTATTAACTTCTCCCGCGAGCCAGCTCGCCGTAACGAATTTATTATTGGCGTGGCGTATGATTCCGATATCGATCAGGTTAAGCAGATCCTGACCAATATTATCCAGTCTGAAGATCGCATTTTGAAAGATCGCGAAATGACTGTGCGCCTGAACGAACTTGGTGCATCGTCGATTAATTTCGTGGTCCGCGTCTGGAGCAACAGCGGCGATCTGCAAAACGTGTACTGGGATGTGCTGGAGCGTATTAAACGTGAATTTGATGCCGCCGGTATCAGCTTCCCGTACCCGCAAATGGATGTGAACTTTAAGCGGGTGAAAGAAGACAAAGCTGTGTAATCAACGCTGAGGCCAGATAATACTCTCTGGCCTCTCTCTTATTAGTTTTTCTGATTGCCAATTAATATTATCAATTTCCGCTAATAACAATCCCGAGATATAGTCTCTGCATCAGATACTTAATTCGGAATATCCAACGTGTTTTCTTATTACTTTCAAGGTCTTGCGCTTGGCGCAGCTATGATCCTACCGCTCGGTCCACAAAATGCTTTTGTGATGAATCAGGGCATTCGTCGTCAGTACCACATTATGATTGCCTTACTTTGCGCTATCAGCGATTTGGTCCTGATTTGCGCCGGGATTTTTGGTGGCAGCGCGTTATTGATGCAGTCGCCGTGGTTGCTGGCGCTGGTCACCTGGGGCGGCGTAGCCTTCTTGCTGTGGTATGGTTTTGGCGCTTTTAAAACAGCGATGAGCAGTAATATTGAGTTAGCCAGTGCCGAAGTCCTGAAGCAAGGCAGATGGAAAATTATCGCCACCATGCTGGCAGTGACCTGGCTGAATCCGCATGTTTACCTGGATACTTTTGTTGTACTGGGCAGCCTTGGCGGGCAACTTGATGTGGAACCAAAACGTTGGTTTGCGCTCGGGACAATTAGCGCCTCTTTCCTGTGGTTCTTTGGTCTGGCTATTCTCGCAGCCTGGCTGGCACCGCGCCTGCGCACGGCAAAATCACAACGCATTATCAATCTGGTTGTGGGATGTGTTATGTGGTTTATTGCCTTGCAGCTGGCGAGAGACGGTATTGCTCATGCACAAGCCTTGCTCAGTTAGGCGCTATCTGATGGAAAAATAAAACAGAGGCGCTAAGCTTGCCTCCAGAGGTCCTGAATTTTAGGCAAGTCAATTAACACGGAGAGACTAACGTGAAGTTCAAAGTTATCGCCCTGGCGGCATTAATGGGTATTAGCGGGATGGCAGCGCAGGCTAACGAATTGCCGGATGGACCGCATATTGTCACCTCCGGTACGGCAAGCGTGGATGCGGTGCCAGACATTGCCACTCTTGCGATTGAAGTCAACGTGGCCGCGAAGGATGCCGCTACTGCCAAGAAACAGGCGGATGAGCGCGTCGCACAATACATTTCCTTCCTTGAACTCAATCAGATCGCGAAAAAAGATATCAGCTCAGCGAACTTACGCACCCAGCCAGATTATGATTATCAGGATGGTAAAAGTATCCTGAAAGGCTACCGTGCTGTGAGAACGGTGGAAGTCACGCTCCGTCAGTTAGACAAACTGAATTCCTTGCTGGATGGCGCGCTGAAGGCGGGTCTTAACGAAATTCGTTCTGTGTCGCTGGGCGTGGCGCAGCCGGATGCCTATAAAGACAAAGCGCGTAAGGCAGCGATTGATAACGCGATTCATCAGGCGCAGGAACTTGCGAACGGCTTTCATCGTAAACTGGGGCCGGTATATAGCGTGCGCTACCATGTTTCCAACTATCAGCCCAGCCCAATGGTGCGGATGATGAAAGCCGATGCCGCGCCGGTGTCCGCCCAGGAAACTTACGAGCAGGCCGCTATTCAGTTTGATGATCAGGTCGATGTGGTCTTCCAGTTAGAACCTGTGGATCAACAACCCGCTAAAACACCTGCAGCACAATAATATTTGTAGCCCGACGTATTCGTCGGGCTAATGCCTTTACCCTATATTGCCTCCTTTTTCTGTAATTTTCTGTAAAACCATGAGGTAATCACCTATCTTTGCTCGCGGTTTCATCAAGGATAGGCTGACTGAAACGGTTAAGCGGACAAGGATGCGGGGGAGGGGGTATGGACATTTTTATTTCGAAAAAGATGCGCAATTTCATTTTATTAGCGCAAACCAATAATATTGCCCGGGCGGCAGAAAAAATCCATATGACGGCTTCGCCATTTGGTAAAAGCATTGCCGCGCTGGAAGAACAAATTGGCTATACGCTATTTACCCGCAAAGATAATAATATCAGCCTCAATAAAGCCGGACAGGAACTGTATCAAAAACTGTTCCCGGTTTATCAACGGCTTTCTGCGATTGATAATGAAATCCATAACTCAGGGCGTCGTTCACGAGAAATTGTGATTGGCATAGATAATACTTATCCGACAATTATTTTCGATCAGTTGATTAGTCTCGGAGATAAGTATGAAGGCGTGACCGCCCAGCCAGTTGAGTTCAGCGAAAATGGCGTTATCGATAATCTTTTTGACCGTCAGTTAGATTTTATTATCTCCCCACAGCATGTATCTGCACGAGTTCAGGAACTGGAAAACCTGACTATCAGTGAACTACCGCCGCTGCGATTGGGCTTTCTCGTTTCTCGCCGTTATGAAGAGCGTCAAGAGCAAGAGCTGCTTCAGGAGCTGCCCTGGCTGCAAATGCGCTTTCAGAACCGGGCCAACTTCGAAGCAATGATTGATGCGAATATGCGACCTTGTGGGATCAATCCAACCATTATTTATCGTCCCTACAGTTTTATGGCCAAAATCAGCGCCGTGGAGCGCGGACATTTTCTGACGGTGATCCCGCATTTTGCCTGGCGACTGGTGAATCCGGCAACGCTGAAATATTTTGATGCGCCGCACAGGCCGATGTATATGCAGGAATATCTTTATTCAATCAGAAATCATCGTTATACCGCCACGATGCTTCAGCATATTGCTGAAGATCGTGACGGGACGAGTCATTAACCCAGCATCGAGCCGGTTGCAATTAAATTACGGTGTAAATCGAAGACGTGGCTAAGATCGTGGTGAATATGTCCGCCGGGCGCATTTTCCAGATAGCGATGCAGATAATCCCGATACATAGGATGTGCACAATTATCAATGATAGTGCGGGCGCGTTGAAGCGGGGAAAGACCACGCAGATCGGCGATGCCTTGTTCGGTGATGATCACTTTGACGCTGTGTTCGCTGTGATCAACATGGCTGCACATTGGCACGACGGTTGAGATCTTGCCTTCTTTAGCAATCGACGGGGCCATAAAGATCGACAGATACGCGTTGCGTTCAAAATCACCGCTGCCACCGATGCCGTTCATCAGATCGACCCCGGCTACGTGCGTTGAGTTGGCATGCCCGTAAATATCAAACTCCAGGCCGACGTTCAGAGCGATGACGCCCAGACGACGGATGATTTCCGGGTTATTGGAAATCTCCTGCGGACGCAACACAATGCGGCTGGCAAAGTAATCCATATTGTCGTAAATCTTGCGCAGGGAATCGGCCGAGATTGTCAGGCTGGAGGCGCTGGCCCCGCTGATTTTTCCGGTTTCCAGTAAATGCACCACCGATTCCTGTAGCACTTCCGAATACATCATGAACGGAGGAATTTCCGGATTTTCCCCCAGACGCGCCATTACCGCATTATTGATGTTGCCCACGCCACTTTGCAGCGGCAGAAATTCCGGCGGAATACGCCCATGCGCCATTTCCTGCAACAAGAACGTGACCACGTTATCGGCAATCTGCTGGCACATGGGATTTTGCTTATCCAGCATATTACCGGCGTCGGGCAAGTTGGTTTCCACGACGGCGACAATCTTTTTCGGATCGATTTGCACATAGCGGGTACCGACGCGATCCATTGCATGGAAGATCGACACGCTATTGCGCCGCGGTGGTGCGCCAGGAATCACAATATCTGCCAGTTCTGCAACGCGCGGATCGTGATAGTGATTGAGTTCAATGATCACTTTCTTCGCCCGCAGCAGCCAGGTCGGCGCATTACCGATCCCGCTGGTTAACCAGACTCGACCATCCGGTGCCAGTGCCGATGCTTCAATGACGGCAACATCAATGTCGCCGAAGAAACCGTAATTGACCATTTGCGCCACTTCGCTCAAATGCAGGTCAACGAAACTCACAGCGCCCTGATTGATCTTTTTACGTAAACCGGACGATGTTTGATATGGCGCACGCCAGGAAACAGCATCGGCGTCAGAAAGTACATCGTCAGCGGCGGCGCTGATTGACGCCCCCGTCAGCAGGCGGATTTGATACGGCTTTTTGGCCTCATGCTGTTCGTTAGCTCTGCGGGCAATGGCGGTGGGAAGGGCTTTCGGCGAACCCGCCGGAGTAAAGCCGCTAAATGCCACCATGTCGTTATGCTGGATAATTTCTGCCGCTTCATCGGCGGTCATCCTTGTCCACTGAGTTTCCATTTTTACTCCTTCGTTCGCAGGGATTAATGACCAACGAAATTAGGTTTACGTTTTTCGAGGAAAGCGTTCATCCCTTCCTGGTAATCTTCGCTGTCATAAACCGCGCGGCGCATCCCCTGAATACGTTCAAATTCATCGGAGTTCATGGTGTGCGCTTCGCCCAGTACACGCAGCTCTTCTTTGATAACGGCAATGGCTAACGGCGCTTTCTCAGAGATGTGGTGCGCCATTTGTAAGGTGAAATCTTCCAGTTCTTCCAATTCCACAACATGGTTGAGGATGCCGACAGCCAGCGCGCGCTGGGCGGTGATTGGCGAAGCGGTAAAAATCAGCTCTTTGACAATGTGGAAGCCCGCGTCGCGGGTCAGGTTGTGAATGCCGACCAGGTTATACGGGACACCGAGGTTTACAGGTGTCATTGAGAAGGTTGAGGTACTGGCGGCGATAATCAGATCGGAACTCATGATCATTTCAAATGCGCCACCCCAAACACTACCTTCCACCATCGAAATGATCGGTTTCGGGAATTTTTGGATCATGCGGGTGATTTGACGCAATGGATCATCATAGGAGAGCGGATCGCGACCGCCAGACGGCAGTTCGTGAATATCGTGACCTGCGGAGAAGACTTTGGATCCACTCGGCGCGCGCAAAATGATACAGCGAATTTCCGGCCGGTTGAGATCGCTTAACGCCTGCATAAGATCATCGATAAAGACTTTACTTAAGGCATTAAGTTTGCGGCCATAGTTAAACTCAATGACCGCCACTTTGTTGATAGTGGCAACGTTCACATACTGATAAGACATAAAAATTCCTTTAATCAAAATATTGCGTCTGGATAAATTCACTGAGCTGCCGCAGGCCGGTGCGCGGTGAGAGCGTATTGTTTTTGACCGCTAAAAGCGTCTGGCTGTAATAGCGATCGAAATCTTCATTCGCGAACAGGTGATTCAGTACTTCTTCTTCGGTTTGTTTACGCAGCCATTCCACCGATTGTTGTTGCCGCACTTGTTGCAAACGACCACTGGCAGTTAGCGCGGTTTTGAAGTCGATGATGGCGTGCCAGATCTCATCGATTCCACGTTTTTCCAGTGCGCTACAAGTCAGAACCCGTGGCTGCCATTCGTCGTATTTACGTCGCAGAATATGCAGGGCACTCTCGTACATATGCCGGGCAATGGCGATATTGGTATGGTTATCGCCATCGTCTTGGTTGATAACGATCAGATCTGCCACTTCCATCAGCCCCTTTTTAATGCCCTGCAGATCATCGCCGCCACCGGCAATTTGCAACGAGATAAAACAGTCCACCATGCGGGCGACTTCCGTTTCTGACTGCCCGACGCCAACCGTTTCGACAATCACTACGTCATAACCCGCCGCTTCGCATAACAGCATTAATTCCCGCGCTCGCTGACTGGCACCGCCCAGATGGCCGGAGGAGGGTACCGGGCGAATAAACGCCGCCTCGGCACGCGCAAGGTCATTCATGCGGGTTTTATCCCCGAGAATGCTACCGCCAGTGACCGGGCTGCTGGGATCGACCGCAATAACCGCAACCTTTAATCCCTCACGAATCAACAACATGCCAAAGGCTTCAAGAAAGGTACTTTTCCCCGCGCCGGGTGTGCCGGTAACGCCCAGTCGCAGGGCGTTACCACAGAACGGCATAATGGCGTCAAGCAGCTGTGTACTTAGCGCCTGATGACGCGGGTGACGGCTTTCCACCAACGTCATGGCCTGGGCGAGCGTGGCACGCTCACCCTGACGTAAGCGGCGAATACTTTCTGCCAGCGTGGCTTCATTAATCATGATGCTGGCTTATCAGATTCAGTACGTCGCGCACGCTGTCGAGCATAGGTGTACCTGGACCATAAATCGCCGCCACGCCGCGATCTTGCAGGAAGGCGTAATCCTGCGGCGGAATGACGCCACCCGCGACCACGCAGATATCTTTGCGTCCCCATTTTTTCAGCGCTTCGACCAGTTCCGGGATCAGCGTTTTATGACCGGCAGCCAGTGAGGATGCGCCCACTACGTGGACGTCGTTTTCTACGGCCAGGCGGGCGATCTCTTCAGGTGTAGAGAACATCGGGCTTAAATCTACGTCGAAACCGAGATCGGAATAGGCGCTGGCGATCACTTTCGCGCCGCGATCGTGCCCATCCTGGCCCATTTTAGCGATCAGAATGCGCGGGCGACGACCATTGTCGGCAAGGAACTGCTCCGTTTGCGCAACAATGGCATCGAACTCGGAGGCCGATTTCTCAGACTGATGATAGCTTTGCGCAATCACGCCGGTAACACACTGGCTTGGCACCAGATAACGGTCGAAAGCGGCTTCCAGCGCATCGGAAATTTCACCCAGGGTGGCGCGAACGCGAGCAGCATTAACAGCGGCAGCCAGCAGGTTTTCGTTATGCTGTGCGGCGTGAGTCAGGGCGTTCAACGCGGCGGTTACGGCGGCATCATCACGGGTGGCGCGAATGCGTTCCAGCGAAGCAATTTGCTCGTTACGCACCATCACGTTGTCGATCTCAAGTACATCGGTTTCGTCTTCGTGATCCAGTTTGTACTTGTTGACACCAACGATGACACGCTTGCCCTGGTCGATCAGCGACTGTTCGCGCGCTGAGGCCTCTTCGATCATTCGTTTTGGCAGACCTGCTTCGATCGCTTTCGCCATACCACCGGCTTCGTCGATCTGTTGGATAATAGCTCTGGCTTGTTTGACGATTTGATCGGTCAGCGACTCAACGTAATAGGATCCGGCCAGTGGATCGACGGTGCGGCAGAGTTCTGATTCTTCCTGAATGATGATCTGGGTATTGCGGGCAATGCGTGCTGAGAAATCGGTAGGCAAACCAAGCGCTTCATCAAAGGCGTTGGTATGCAGTGACTGAGTACCGCCCAGCGTTGCAGCCAGTGCTTCAATGGTGGTGCGGATAACGTTGTTATACGGATCCTGTTCAGTCAGGCTCCAGCCTGAGGTCTGGCAGTGGGTACGCAGCGCCAGTGATTTCGGATCCTGTGCGCCAAATCCACTGACCGCTTCGCTCCATAAATAACGTGCCGCACGCAACATGGCGACGTTCATAAACAGATCCATGCCAATGCCGAAGAAGAACGACAGGCGAGGAGCGAAGTCATCAATTTTCAGCCCAGCGGATATTGCTGCTTTGATGTACTCAATCCCATCGGCGAGCGTAAATGCTACCTGCTGCACGCAGTTGGCACCCGCTTCACCCATGTGGTAACCGCTGATACTGATGGTATTAAATCGCGGCATGTTGCCGGAACACCAGGCGATGATGTCGGCGATAATGCGCATTGACGGTTTTGGCGGGTAAATATAGGTGTTGCGGCAGAGGTACTCTTTGAGGATATCGTTTTGAATGGTGCCGGTCAGTTTATCAGGTGTAACACCTTGCTCTTCCGCGGCGACGATATAAAACGCCAGTACTGGTAGCACTGCGCCATTCATGGTCATCGAAACCGACATTTTATCCAGCGGGATCTGGTCGAACAGGACTTTCATATCTTCCACGGTGTCGATAGCGACGCCCGCTTTGCCGACGTCGCCCGCCACGCGTGGGTTATCGGAGTCGTAGCCTCGGTGGGTGGCAAGGTCAAACGCAACGGAAAGACCTTTTTGCCCGGCGGCCAGGTTACGGCGATAAAAAGCGTTGGACTCTTTTGCTGTTGAAAAACCAGCATACTGACGGATGGTCCACGGTTGGGCGGTATACATAGTGGCACGCGGGCCACGAACGTAGGGAGGCAAACCAGGAAGGGTACCTGTCACCTCCAGATTATCGAGATCGGCTTCGGTATACAGCGGCTTGATGGCGATCCCTTCCGCGGTTTGCTGAACCAGCGAGTCGACAGTTTTCTCCCGACGGCTCAATTCCTTGTTGGCAAGCTGTTGCCACTCCTGCACGTTAGACATTATTTGCTCCGTAAAACGCAATCAAAATGAGGGTATTTGCGCCTACGGTGAGCTTTTTACGTGGGTTTGTCGCCAGCAAAAAAAATGCATTCAGACGTCGTTTTTTGCCGCCTGAGATTTGTCTATTTTGTGATGTGATTCAAGGAATACAAAAAGAAGTGAGGACAACGCCTGATATGTGCTATCAGGCATTATTTGATGGATTAATCCTGACGAAGGACTTTGTGACCATAATCGAGTAACGCATCAGTGACTTTACGCATCATGCGGCTTTCAGGAGCAAAGCGGTGCCAGTAGAGCATCCGTCGTTGAAATAGCCCAGGCGTTAAGTCAATCAGTTCACCGCTGGCCAGCTCTTTCTCGATTTGCAGGTGCGGGATCATACAGCAGGTGGTGCCCTGGCGAGCAAGTTGCACGAACGCTTCTGAAGAATTAACAATATGGCACGGTACGCTGCCTGGGGGCAGATCGAAGTTTTGCTGCAAAAAGGCCTGGTGCATATCGTCAAGATGGTCAAAGGCGACCACTGGCGCTTTTAGCAGAGCCGAACGCGTTACGCCGTTAGGGAAATATTTTTCGGCAAACGGTTTTGAGCTGACGAATAGATAGTCGAGCGCACCGAGCTTATCGACAAGACAACTCGGCAGCGCCTGATGTTGAATACTCACCGCGCCGACCACTTCGCCGCGGCGCAGACGTTCCTGAGTGCGGGTTTCATCTTCTACCTGCAAGTTGAGGCGGATAGGCGAATCAGCTAACACAGGAGCCAGCGCCGGAAGCAACCACGTCGCCAGACTGTCTGCGTTGACCGCCAGTGAAAGCAGCAGCGGAGTCGAACCGGTTTGTTCATCGCCCAGCCACTCTTCTTCCAGCAACTCCACCTGGCGCAGCAGTGCCAGCAGTTTTTGCCCTTGTTCTGTCGGGCGCGGCGGTACGGTACGCACCAACAGCGGCTGCCCGAACATATTTTCCAGTTGCTTAATGCGCTGTGAGACGGCTGATTGTGTAATGCACAGCTTTTGTGCCGCGCGCTCAAATCCTCGTTCACGTATCACCGCATCCAGTGCCTGTAATGTTCTGTAGTCCGGGCGTTTCATTGCTGTTGTCTGCTCCTGGTAAATGCTTTTTCCTGCACTATGACACAATTTTGTGTCAGGTTGCATATACCGAAGCCGTCGGCGGGTAACATTTGTATCAATGGTTAAACGCGCAGCTTAAAAGATCAGGGATTTGCGCTATTGCATTTCGCTTAGCGACTTCGCGCCCTGGTTATGTTGAATGGCGTGGCGTTATTGCCTCTGTTCGCACCGTGGAGCGGCATACCCAGACCGTTGTATGCTTTATTTGCCGGGCGAAAGGGGATGCCCGCCATTGCGCGATATTTTATGGATGAGTTAACCACGCGGCTTGCCAACGGGGTCTGAATCGCTTTTTTTGTATATAATGCGTGTGAAATTTCATACCACAGGCGAAACGATCATGACGCAGGATGAATTGAAAAAAGCAGTAGGATGGGCGGCACTTCAGTATGTTCAGCCCGGCACCATTGTTGGTGTAGGTACAGGTTCCACCGCCGCACACTTTATTGACGCGCTCGGCACGATGAAAGGCCAGATTGAAGGGGCCGTTTCCAGTTCGGATGCTTCCACTGAAAAACTGAAAAGCCTCGGCATTCACGTTTTTGATCTCAACGAAGTCGACAGCCTTGGCATCTACGTTGATGGCGCAGATGAAATCAACGGCCACATGCAAATGATCAAAGGCGGCGGCGCGGCGCTGACCCGTGAAAAAATCATTGCTTCGGTTGCGGAAAAATTTATCTGTATTGCCGACGCTTCCAAGCAGGTTGATATTCTGGGCAAATTCCCGCTGCCAGTAGAAGTTATCCCGATGGCACGTAGTGCAGTGGCGCGCCAGCTGGTGAAACTGGGCGGTCGTCCGGAATACCGTCAGGGCGTGGTGACCGATAACGGCAACGTGATCCTCGACGTCCACGGCATGGAAATCCTTGACCCGATAGCGATGGAAAACGCCATAAATGCGATTCCTGGCGTGGTGACTGTTGGCTTGTTTGCTAACCGTGGCGCGGACGTTGCGCTGATTGGCACACCTGACGGTGTCAAAACCATTGTGAAATGATCTGACGGGGGAACCTCCCCCGTTAAAAAAATTCTCTTCATTAAATTTGGTGACATGTGTCACGTTTTTACCTGGCTATTGTCGATTGCTCTAAATAAACCCTCTAAACCAGCATATTCATCCAAGAAATACCTTTGCGTGATATTTCCTCAACATCGCGACGCAAACGTTCATATTGCCGCAATATTATTTTTTGATATGTTGAAAGGCGGATGCAAATCCGCACACAACATTTCAAAAGACAGGATTGGGTAAATGGCAAAGGTATCGCTGGAGAAAGACAAGATTAAGTTTCTGCTGGTAGAAGGCGTGCACCAAAAGGCGCTTGAAAGCCTTCGTGCAGCGGGTTACACCAACATCGAATTTCACAAAGGCGCGCTGGATGATGAACAATTAAAAGAATCCATCCGCGATGCCCACTTCATCGGCCTGCGATCCCGTACCCATCTGACTGAAGACGTGATCAACGCCGCAGAAAAACTGGTCGCTATTGGCTGTTTCTGTATCGGAACAAACCAGGTTGATCTGGATGCGGCGGCAAAACGCGGGATCCCGGTATTTAACGCACCGTTCTCAAATACGCGCTCTGTTGCGGAGCTGGTGATTGGCGAACTGCTGCTGCTATTGCGCGGCGTGCCGGAAGCCAATGCTAAAGCGCACCGTGGCGTGTGGAACAAACTGGCGGCGGGTTCTTTTGAAGCGCGCGGCAAAAAGCTGGGTATCATCGGCTACGGTCATATTGGTACGCAATTGGGCATTCT
Source organism: Escherichia sp. WS547 (assembly GCF_046486065.1). Classification (NCBI taxonomy): domain Bacteria; kingdom Pseudomonadati; phylum Pseudomonadota; class Gammaproteobacteria; order Enterobacterales; family Enterobacteriaceae; genus Escherichia; species Escherichia sp. WS547. The sequence continues at coordinate 22,611 of NZ_JBJQMA010000004.1, forward strand.
GGCTGAATCGCTGGGAATGTATGTTTACTTTTATGATATTGAAAACAAACTGCCGCTGGGCAACGCCACTCAGGTACAGCATCTTTCTGACCTGCTGAATATGAGCGATGTGGTGAGTCTGCATGTACCAGAGAATCCGTCCACCAAAAATATGATGGGTGCGAAAGAGATTTCACTAATGAAGCCCGGCTCGCTGCTGATTAATGCTTCGCGCGGTACTGTGGTGGATATTCCGGCGCTGTGTGACGCGCTGGCGAGCAAACATCTGGCGGGGGCGGCAATCGACGTATTTCCGACGGAACCGGCAACCAATAGCGATCCATTTACCTCTCCGCTGTGTGAATTCGACAACGTCCTTCTGACGCCACACATTGGCGGTTCGACTCAGGAAGCGCAGGAGAATATCGGCCTGGAAGTTGCGGGTAAATTGATCAAGTATTCTGACAATGGCTCAACGCTCTCTGCGGTGAACTTCCCGGAAGTCTCGCTGCCACTGCACGGTGGGCGTCGTCTGATGCACATCCACGAAAACCGTCCGGGCGTGCTAACTGCGCTGAACAAAATCTTCGCCGAGCAGGGCGTCAACATCGCCGCGCAATATCTACAAACTTCCGCCCAGATGGGTTATGTGGTTATTGATATTGAAGCCGACGAAGACGTTGCCGAAAAAGCGCTGCAGGCAATGAAAGCTATTCCGGGTACCATTCGCGCCCGTCTGCTGTACTAATTCCCCTTCTCTGAAAATTAACGGGCAGGTCACTGACTTGCCCGTTTTTTTATCCCTTTTCCACACCGTTGCCGCATTGCGCATTCTACTTTGCGAGTCTGCTCCAGAAAATAAATCAAAGTCAGATCAATGCGTTGTGTTTATTTAATGGGGATTTACGATGGCAGGACAGCACAGGGCTGTAACGGTAAAGCCCTCACCGAAGCGAGGGCTTGAAGGAGAAGGGTTATGATGCGACTTGTCATCATACTGATTGTACTGTTACTCATAAGTTTCCCAGCTTATTAACAGTCAGTCTCAGGGGAGGAGTAATCCTCCCTTACCCTTACTCACTAAATTAGGTTAAAGAATCAACGATGTCAATCAGGGCGATGCAGGTGTGTCGCCCTCACCACTCCCAGACTTTCGACGGTGTAACCACCGCAGGAAGAGGGATATCCCACTCTTCAACGGGGAGTTTTTCCACCAACTGACAATCATGCGCATAACCCACCGGTTGCATTTTATAGTGCTGCCAGTTTTGTAAGGTCCGATCATAAAAACCACCGCCCATTCCCAGGCGCTGGCCGTACTCATCAAAGGCGACCAGCGGTGTGATCAACACGTCTAATCGGGAAAGGGGGAGCACGTCACGCACATCCAGTTTTGGCTCATGGATCTTCAACCTGTTCATCACCAGTTCGCTTTGCGGATGGTAATTCAGGAACAGCAAATTACCGGCACTAAAGGGATGCAAAACTGGAAGATATACGCGCTTACCGGCGCGCCAGAGTTGTTCTATAAGTGGCTGGGTGTCGAGTTCGCCATCAAAAGAGAGGAATACAGCGACCGTATGCGCCATCACCACTGGGGGATAAGTCATCATCCGGGTAGCAGCTTGTTGACCCATTTCCTGCTGTTGTTCCGGCGTTAACGCACGACGACGTTGCCGAATCATTTTGCGGATTTCTTGTCGGGATAATGTCAGTGGGAGTTCTGGTAGTTGCGTCATGGCTGGTGCCAGATAAGAAGGGAATCTCCGAGATGCCGCCGCAGGCTGTAACCCTTGAACCCTTGGTTCAAGGTGAATGTGTCGTCGCAGTTTTAAGGCTTCTCGGACGGACCGAGCATGCTCACCAACCGCGGAGCGCCACATTCTTGTGGTATGAAATATCGGCTCAGGGGACTGGCCCGCTTGCGAACATCTCAGAGAAATTTTGTCTTCACGGTTACTCTACCACAGTAAACCGAAAAGTGTCATTCAAAGTTTTGGTTAGTTTTTTCGGTGATGCGACCTTGTTCAAGTAACGCTTGTTCTATGGTCTGCTGCAGCATCCGAATACGCTGTTCCATACTTGCCGCGTAGTCACGAGTCTTCGCTTTTTCTTGCGCTAACTCATAGCTGATATTCAATGCGGCAATGAAGACCAACTGTTCAGTATTTGTGACTCTAGTGCGTTCTTTCAGATCTTGCAACCGTTGGTTCAGATCGTCCGCTGCCTGATTCAACGCATCCCTTTGGTCAGGCGGGCAGTTCACACGCAGTGAACGGCCAAAAATTTGGATATCGACGGGTTGTGCAGACATGCCACCTTCCTGCTGATTGACTGCGCTGCCTTCGTCTTTAGACCCATGGTCTGCGAAGGGGCGACACTATAGCTACCCTGATGAGAAGAGACAAGCCCTTTTCTGGTCCACCAGGGCCCAAAGTGGTAGCATATCATGAATATTCCTCCCTTTGACGACGAATGCTTATGTCTATACAGAACGAAATGCCTGGTTACAACGAAATGAACCAGTATCTGAACCAACAAGGGACGGGTCTGACCCCTGCTGAGATGCATGGTTTAATCAGTGGGATGATATGTGGCGGTAACGATGACAGCTCATGGCTGCCGCTACTTCACGACCTGACGAACGAAGGCATGGCTTTCGGTCATGAGCTGGCACAGGCACTGCGTAAAATGCACTCTGCCACCAGCGATGCCCTGCAGGATGACGGCTTCCTTTTTCAGCTTTATCTGCCTGATGGCGATGATGTCAGCGTTTTCGATCGGGCTGATGCGCTGGCAGGTTGGGTCAATCACTTCCTGCTTGGTCTTGGCGTTACGCAACCGAAGCTGGACAAAGTGACCGGCGAAACCGGTGAAGCCATCGACGATCTGCGTAACATCGCGCAGCTGGGCTACGACGAAGACGAAGATCAGGAAGAGCTTGAAATGTCGCTTGAAGAGATCATCGAATACGTTCGTGTTGCCGCGCTGTTATGCCACGACACCTTTACTCATCCGCAACCGACCGCGCCAGAAGTACAAAAACCGACTCTACACTAAAAACAAAAAACGTAAGGAGAGTGTTATGAGTGAGATATCCCGGCAAGAGTTTCAGCGTCGCCGTCAGGCCCTGGTGGAGCAAATGCAACCCGGCAGCGCCGCGCTGATTTTTGCTGCACCAGAAGTAACACGTAGCGCCGACAGCGAATACCCCTATCGTCAGAACAGTGACTTCTGGTACTTCACCGGCTTTAACGAACCGGAAGCGGTGCTGGTGCTGATTAAAAGCGATGACACTCATAACCACAGCGTTTTGTTTAACCGCGTTCGCGACCTGACGGCAGAGATCTGGTTTGGTCGTCGCTTAGGTCAGGATGCCGCGCCAGAGAAACTGGGTGTTGATCGCGCTCTGGCATTCAGCGAAATTAATCAGCAACTTTATCAACTACTTAATGGTCTGGATGTGGTTTACCACGCCCAGGGCGAATATGCATATGCTGATGAAATCGTGAACAGTGCGCTGGAAAAACTGCGTAAAGGCTCGCGGCAAAATCTTACCGCACCGGCAACGATGATCGACTGGCGTCCCATTGTTCATGAAATGCGCCTGTTCAAATCGCCGGAAGAGATTGCCGTACTTCGCCGCGCGGGGGAAATTACCGCCCTGGCGCATACCCGGGCGATGGAAAAATGCCGTCCGGGAATGTTCGAGTACCATCTGGAAGGCGAAATTCACCACGAATTTAACCGCCACGGTGCGCGTTATCCGTCCTACAACACCATCGTCGGCAGCGGTGAAAACGGCTGCATTCTGCACTACACCGAAAACGAGAGTGAACTGCGCGACGGTGACCTGGTGTTGATTGACGCGGGTTGTGAATACAAAGGTTACGCGGGCGATATTACCCGCACCTTCCCGGTCAACGGCAAATTCACTCAGGCCCAGCGTGAAATCTACGACATTGTGCTGGAGTCTCTTGAAACCAGCCTGCGCCTGTATCGTCCGGGAACTTCCATGCAGGAAGTCACTGGTGAAGTGGTGCGTATCATGGTTAGCGGCCTGGTAAAACTCGGCATCCTGAAAGGTGATGTTGATGAACTGATCGCTCAGAACGCCCATCGTCCTTTCTTTATGCATGGCCTTAGCCACTGGTTAGGACTGGATGTCCATGACGTTGGCGTTTATGGTCAGGATCGCTCGCGCATTCTGGAACCGGGGATGGTACTGACCGTAGAGCCTGGTCTGTATATCGCGCCGGATGCGGATGTGCCAGAACAATATCGCGGTATCGGCATTCGTATTGAAGACGACATTGTGATTACCGAAACCGGCAACGAAAACCTCACCGCCAGCGTGGTGAAAAAGCCGGAAGAAATCGAAGCGTTGATGGCTGCTGCGAGAAAGCAATGAGCGTAATCATCGTCGGTGGCGGCATGGCGGGCGCGACGCTGGCGCTGGCTATTTCCCGGTTAAGTCACGGGGCGCTGCCGGTACATTTGATTGAAGCGACTGCGCCAGAGTCACATGCTCATCCGGGCTTTGATGGACGAGCTATTGCGCTGGCGGCGGGTACCTGTCAGCAACTGGCGCGCATCGGCGTTTGGCAATCTCTGGCGGATTGCGCAACCGCCATCACCAGCGTGCATGTCAGCGATCGTGGTCACGCTGGATTTGTCACCCTCGCCGCAGAAGATTACCAACTGGCGGCGCTGGGACAGGTTGTCGAATTGCACAATGTCGGGCAACGGCTGTTTGCATTGCTGCGTAAAGCACCTGGCGTAACGCTGCATTGCCCTGATCGCGTGGCTAACGTTGCCCGTACTCAGAGTCACGTTGAAGTGACGCTGGAGTGTGGCGAAACGCTGACGGGCCGCGTGCTGGTAGCCGCTGATGGCACCCATTCAGCGTTAGCCACTGTGTGCGGCGTTGACTGGCAGCAGGAGCCTTACGAACAACTGGCTGTGATTGCCAACGTTGCGACTTCCGTTGCGCACGAAGGGCGCGCTTTTGAACGCTTTACGCAACATGGCCCGCTGGCGATGTTGCCGATGTCTGACGGACGCTGTTCGCTGGTCTGGTGTCATCTACTGGAACGGCGCGAAGAGGTACTGTCGTGGAGCGACGAGAAGTTTTGCCGTGAACTCCAGTCGGCCTTTGGTTGGCGACTTGGGAAAATTACCCACGCTGGTAAACGCAGTGCTTATCCGCTGGCGTTAACCCGCGCCGCCAGACCTATTACCCATCGTACCGTGCTGGTGGGCAATGCGGCGCAAACTCTGCACCCGATTGCCGGGCAAGGGTTCAACCTCGGTATGCGGGATGTCATGAGCCTTGCGGAAACCTTGACTCAGGCGCAGGAGCGCGGAGAAGACATAGGTGATTACGGCGTATTGTGCCGTTATCAGCAGCGTCGACAGAGCGATCGCGAAGCAACCATCGGTGTCACGGACAGCCTTGTACATCTTTTTGCCAACCGTTGGACGCCGCTGGTTGTCGGGCGCAACATCGGGCTGATGACGATGGAATTATTTACCCCGGCACGCGATGTGCTGGCGCAGCGCACCCTCGGTTGGGTGGCGCGTTGAAGGCGGTTTTAAGGAATAAACAATGCAAAGTGTTGATGTAGCCATTGTTGGCGGCGGCATGGTGGGGCTGGCGGTTGCCTGCGGCTTACAGGGGAGCGGCTTACGCGTTGCCGTACTGGAGCAGCGCGTACCGGAACCTCTGGCGGCGGATGCACCACCACAACTGCGCGTTTCGGCTATCAATGCCGCCAGCGAAAAATTACTCACCCGTCTTGGCGTCTGGCAGGACATTCTCTCTCGTAGGGCCAGTTGTTATCACGGTATGGAAGTGTGGGACAAAGACAGTTTTGGTCACATTTCGTTTGACGATCAAAGCATGGGCTATAGCCATCTTGGGCATATCGTTGAAAACTCAGTGATTCACTACGCGCTGTGGAACAAAGCGCAGCAGTCGTCAGATATCACTCTGTTGGCCCCCGCAGAATTACAGCAGGTCGCCTGGGGAGAAAATGAAACCTTCCTGACGCTGAAAGATGGCAGCATGTTAACGGCGCGTCTGGTGATTGGCGCGGACGGCGCTAATTCCTGGTTGCGCAACAAAGCCGATATTCCGCTGACTTTCTGGGATTATCAGCATCACGCGCTGGTAGCGACCATTCGCACGGAAGAACCGCATGATGCGGTGGCGCGGCAGGTTTTCCATGGCGAAGGCATTCTGGCCTTTTTACCGCTTAGCGATCCGCATCTTTGCTCGATTGTCTGGTCACTGTCGCCAGAGGAAGCGCAGCGGATGCAGCAGGCAAGTGAAGACGAATTTAATCGCGCGTTAAATATCGCTTTTGATAATCGCCTTGGCTTATGCAAGGTTGAGAGTGCGCGTCAGGTGTTCCCACTGACGGGGCGTTATGCGCGCCAATTTGCCGCGCACCGTCTGGCGTTGGTGGGCGACGCCGCGCATACCATTCACCCGCTCGCGGGGCAGGGCGTTAATCTCGGCTTTATGGATGCCGCAGAGCTGATTGCCGAACTGAAACGGTTGCATCGTCAGGGGAAAGACATCGGGCAGTACATTTATCTGCGTCGCTATGAGCGTAGCCGCAAGCACAGTGCGGCGCTGATGCTGGCTGGTATGCAGGGATTCCGCGATATGTTTTCCGGTACCAATCCGGCGAAAAAACTGCTGCGTGATATTGGTTTGAAACTGGCCGACACGCTTCCTGGCGTTAAACCACAACTTATCCGCCAGGCAATGGGATTAAACGATTTGCCTGAATGGCTGCGTTAAAAATTTCTCTTCTGCTGTTTATTTGATACCCATCACACTTTCATCTCCCGGTTTTTTCGCCGGGAGATTTTCCTCATTTGAAATAAACTAATTTCACCTCCGTTTTCGCATTATATTTTCTAATGCCACGAATTTTTGATTTAGTGTTTTTTGACATTTTTTCAGCTCTTAATATTGCCTTATTCAAATTAATTTCCTCATCGCATCATCTTTCTATAGAAATTGGTGTGTTTTTTGGTTTTTTATTCTGTTGTGATTTTGGCGTTTTTTAACCATAAGCTAATGTGATGATCAATTTTACCTTATGGTTAACAGTCTGTTTCGGTGGTAAGTTCAGGCAAAAGAGAACGATTGCGTTGGGGACCGGGAGTGGCTCCGATGCTGGGTTTCGTGGTGATAATTTCGCCATGGAAAAGTTGTCAGCCCCGCTTATTCAATGAGGACAAGATGGCACAACAGACTCCTTTGTACGAACAACACACGCTTTGCGGCGCTCGCATGGTGGATTTCCACGGCTGGATGATGCCGCTGCATTACGGTTCGCAAATCGACGAACATCATGCGGTACGTACCGATGCCGGAATGTTTGATGTGTCACATATGACCATCGTCGATCTTCGCGGCAGCCGCACCCGGGAGTTTTTGCGTTATCTGCTGGCGAACGATGTGGCGAAACTCACCAAAAGCGGCAAAGCCCTTTACTCGGGGATGTTGAATGCCTCTGGCGGTGTGATAGATGACCTCATCGTCTACTACTTTACTGAAGATTTCTTCCGCCTCGTTGTTAACTCCGCCACCCGCGAAAAAGACCTCTCCTGGATTACCCAACACGCTGAACCTTTCGGCATCGAAATTACCGTTCGTGATGACCTTTCCATGATTGCCGTGCAAGGGCCGAATGCGCAGGCAAAAGCTGCCACACTGTTTAATGACGCTCAGCGTCATGCGGTGGAAGGGATGAAACCGTTCTTTGGCGTGCAGGCGGGCGATCTGTTTATTGCCACCACCGGTTACACCGGTGAAGCGGGCTACGAAATTGCGCTGCCCAATGAAAAAGCGGCCGATTTCTGGCGCGCGCTGGTGGAAGCGGGCGTTAAGCCATGCGGTCTGGGCGCGCGTGACACGCTGCGTCTGGAAGCGGGCATGAATCTTTATGGTCAGGAGATGGACGAAACCATCTCTCCGTTAGCCGCCAACATGGGCTGGACTATCGCCTGGGAACCGGCAGATCGTGACTTCATCGGTCGTGAAGCCCTGGAAGTGCAGCGTGAACATGGCACAGAAAAACTGGTTGGTCTGGTGATGACTGAAAAAGGCGTGCTGCGTAATGAACTGCCGGTACGTTTTACTGATGCGCAGGGCAACCAGCATGAAGGCATTATCACCAGCGGTACTTTCTCCCCGACGCTGGGTTACAGCATTGCGCTGGCGCGTGTGCCGGAAGGTATTGGTGAAACGGCGATTGTGCAAATTCGCAACCGTGAAATGCCGGTTAAAGTGACGAAACCTGTTTTTGTGCGTAACGGTAAAGCCGTCGCGTGATTTACTTTTTTGGAGATTGATTGATGAGCAACGTACCAGCAGAACTGAAATACAGCAAAGAACACGAATGGCTGCGTAAAGAAGCCGACGGCACTTACACCGTTGGTATCACCGAACATGCCCAGGAGCTGTTAGGCGATATGGTGTTTGTTGACCTGCCGGAAGTGGGCGCAACGGTTAGCGCGGGCGATGACTGCGCGGTTGCCGAATCGGTAAAAGCGGCGTCAGACATTTATGCGCCAGTAAGCGGTGAAATCGTGGCGGTAAACGACGCACTGAGCGATTCCCCGGAACTGGTGAACAGCGAACCGTATGCAGGCGGCTGGATCTTTAAAATCAAAGCCAGCGATGAAAGCGAACTGGAATCACTGCTGGATGCGACCGCATACGAAGCATTGTTAGAAGACGAGTAACGGCTTTATTCCTCTTCTGCGGGAGAGGATCAGGGTGAGGAACTTTTACGCCTCACCCTCACTCTCTTCGCAAGGAGAGAGGTTCACAATTCACTGCACGTTTCAGGAACCATCGCTCATGACACAGACGTTAAGCCAGCTTGAAAACAGCGGCGCTTTTATTGAACGCCATATCGGACCGGACGCCGCGCAACAGCAAGAAATGCTGAATGCCGTTGGCGCACAATCGTTAAACGCGCTGACCGGCCAGATTGTACCGAAAGATATTCAGCTTGCGACCCCGCCGCAGGTTGGCGCACCGGCGACCGAATACGCCGCGCTGGCGGAACTCAAGGCTATTGCCAGTCGCAATAAACGCTTCACGTCTTACATCGGCATGGGTTACACCGCCGTGCAGCTACCGCCGGTTATTCTGCGTAACATGCTGGAAAATCCGGGCTGGTATACCGCGTATACTCCGTATCAACCTGAAGTCTCCCAGGGCCGCCTTGAGGCACTGCTCAACTTCCAGCAGGTAACGCTGGATTTGACTGGACTGGATATGGCCTCTGCTTCTCTTCTGGACGAGGCCACCGCTGCCGCCGAAGCAATGGCGATGGCTAAACGCGTCAGCAAACTGAAAAATGCCAACCGCTTCTTTGTTGCTTCTGACGTTCATCCGCAAACGCTCGATGTGGTCCGTACTCGTGCTGAAACCTTTGGTTTTGAAGTGATTGTCGATGACGCGCAAAAAGTGCTCGACCACCAGGACGTCTTCGGCGTGCTGTTACAGCAGGTCGGCACTACTGGTGAAATTCACGACTACACCACGCTTATTAGCGAACTGAAATCACGCAAAATTGTGGTCAGTGTCGCCGCCGATATTATGGCGCTGGTGCTGTTAACTGCGCCGGGTAAACAGGGCGCGGATATTGTTTTTGGTTCGGCGCAACGCTTTGGCGTACCGATGGGCTACGGTGGCCCACACGCGGCATTCTTTGCGGCGAAAGACGAATACAAACGCTCAATGCCGGGCCGTATTATCGGTGTATCGAAAGATGCAGCTGGCAACACCGCTCTGCGCATGGCGATGCAGACTCGCGAGCAACATATTCGTCGTGAGAAAGCGAACTCCAACATTTGTACTTCCCAGGTGCTGCTGGCAAACATCGCCAGCCTGTATGCCGTTTATCACGGCCCGGTTGGCCTGAAACGTATCGCTAACCGCATTCACCGTCTGACCGATATCCTGGCGGCAGGCCTGCAACAAAAAGGTCTGAAGCTGCGCCATGCGCACTATTTCGACACTCTGTGTGTGGAAGTGGCCGACAAGGCGGGCGTACTGGCGCGTGCCGAAGCGGCTGAAATCAACCTGCGTAGCGATATCCTGAACGCGGTTGGGATCACCCTTGATGAAACCACCACGCGCGAAAACGTGATGCAGCTTTTCAGCGTACTGCTGGGGGATAACCACGGACTGGACATCGACACGCTGGACAAAGACGTGGCTCACGATAGCCGCTCTATTCAGCCTGCAATGTTGCGCGACGACGAAATCCTCACCCATCCGGTGTTTAATCGCTACCACAGCGAAACCGAAATGATGCGCTATATGCACTCGCTGGAGCGTAAAGATCTGGCGCTGAATCAGGCGATGATCCCGCTGGGTTCCTGCACCATGAAACTGAACGCCGCCGCCGAGATGATCCCCATCACCTGGCCGGAATTTGCCGAACTGCACCCGTTCTGCCCGCCGGAACAGGCCGAAGGTTATCAGCAGATGATTGCGCAACTGGCTGACTGGCTGGTGAAACTGACCGGTTACGACGCCGTTTGTATGCAGCCGAACTCTGGCGCACAGGGCGAATATGCGGGCCTGCTGGCGATTCGTCATTATCATGAAAGCCGCAACGAAGGGCATCGCGATATCTGCTTGATCCCGGCTTCTGCGCACGGAACTAACCCCGCTTCTGCACATATGGCAGGAATGCAGGTGGTAGTTGTGGCATGTGATAAAAATGGCAACATCGATCTGACTGACCTGCGCGCGAAAGCGGAACAAGCGGGCGATAATCTCTCCTGCATCATGGTGACTTATCCTTCCACCCACGGCGTGTACGAAGAAACGATCCGTGAAGTGTGTGAAGTCGTGCATCAGTTCGGCGGTCAGGTTTACCTTGATGGCGCGAACATGAACGCCCAGGTCGGCATCACCTCACCGGGCTTTATTGGCGCGGACGTTTCGCACCTTAACCTGCATAAAACTTTCTGCATTCCGCACGGTGGCGGCGGCCCAGGTATGGGACCGATCGGCGTGAAAGCGCATCTGGCACCGTTTGTGCCAGGTCATAGCGTGGTACAAATTGAAGGCATGTTAACCCGTCAGGGCGCGGTTTCTGCGGCACCGTTCGGTAGCGCATCCATTCTGCCAATCAGCTGGATGTACATCCGCATGATGGGCGCAGAAGGGCTGAAAAAAGCAAGCCAGGTGGCAATTCTTAACGCCAACTATATTGCCAGCCGCCTGCAGGATGCTTTCCCGGTGCTGTATACCGGTCGCGACGGTCGCGTGGCGCACGAATGTATTCTTGATATTCGTCCGCTGAAAGAAGAAACCGGCATCAGCGAACTGGATATTGCCAAGCGTCTGATCGACTACGGTTTCCACGCGCCGACGATGTCGTTCCCGGTGGCGGGTACGCTGATGGTTGAACCGACTGAATCTGAAAGCAAAGTGGAACTGGATCGCTTTATCGACGCGATGCTGGCTATCCGCGCAGAAATCGACCAGGTGAAAGCCGGAGCCTGGCCGCTGGAAGATAACCCGCTGGTGAACGCGCCGCACATTCAGAGCGAACTGGTCGCCGAGTGGGCGCATCCGTACAGCCGTGAAATTGCGGTATTCCCGGCAGGCGTGGCAGACAAATACTGGCCGACAGTGAAACGTCTGGATGATGTTTACGGCGACCGTAACCTGTTCTGCTCCTGCGTACCGATTAGCGAATACCAGTAATTTACTGATTCGACTATCTTCTAAAGGCGCTTCGGCGCCTTTTTAGCTTGTTAATAAAGTGCGCTTTGTGTGTCGGATGAAGCGTAAATATAAACTCCTGGAGTTCAATATATGACAGGAGCGCCAGGCCTGATGAGCGGGGCGCATCAGGCACATCGGGTAATTAAAGCTTCTCGCCGTTGCTGGCAATCACCTCTTTGTACCAGTCAAAGCTCTTCTTACGTGAACGCGACATATCGCCAGTACCGTCGTCATGTTTATTCACATAGATAAAGCCGTAGCGTTTGCTGTACTGCCCGGTAGTGAACGACACGCAGTCGATGCAGCCCCACGGTGTGTAGCCCATCAGATCCACGCCATCGTAAGTCACCGCTTTTTTCATCTCTTCAATATGGGCGCGCAGGTAGTCAATGCGGTAGTCGTCGTTGATGCTGCCATCTTCTTCCATCTTGTCGTAAGCGCCAAAACCGTTTTCGACAATAAACAGCGGCTTCTGATAACGCTCATACAGTTCGCAAAGTGCATAGCGCAGACCCACAGGATCAATCTGCCAGCCCCAGTCAGACGCTTTAACATACGGGTTTGGTACGCTGCCTTCAAAACCAGAGATCGCATCGCCGGTGCCGCCTTCGGCCTTCACCGCGTTGGTCATGTAATAGCTGAAACCGAGATAATCGCAGGTGCCTTCGCGCAGCACATCGAGATCGCCGTCTTCCATTTTGATGTTAAATCCGCGACGCTCCCACTCGTTCAACACATAGGACGGGTAATAGCCACGCAGTTGCACATCGGTAAAGACGTAGCGTTCGCGCATCGACTCCTGGGCGAACATCACATCGTCCGGATTACAGGAGTAAGGGTAAAGCGGCACCATCGCCAGCATACAGCCGACTTTCATTTCCGGGTTAATGCGACGCGCGGCTTTCACCGCCAGGGCGCTGGCGACAAACTGGTGATGCAGCACCTGATACATCGTCTCTTCCGGGTTCTCATGCTCGGTATAAACCACGCCGGAGCAGCAGTAACCGAACAGCGGTGCACGCCAGTTACGCTGGTTGTTAATTTCGTTGAAGGTCATCCAGTATTTGACTTTATACTTATAGCGTTCAAATACCACTTCCGCGAAACGGACAAAGAAATCAACCACTTTACGGTTGGTCCAGCTACCGTATTGCTGCACCAGATGCAGCGGCATTTCAAAGTGGGAGAGGGTGATCACTGGTTCGATGTTGTATTTCAGCAGTTCATCGAACATATCATCGTAGAACTTCAGCCCTTCTTCGTTTGGCTGAGCTTCATCACCTTTTGGAAAAATGCGCGTCCAGGCGATGGATGTACGAAAACATTTGAAGCCCATTTCGGCAAATAGCTTGATGTCTTCCTTGTAATGACCATAAAAATCAACGGCTTCATGGTTCGGATAGTATTTTCCTGGCAACACTTCTTTGGTGATTTCGCGCGGCACGCCGTGTGCGCCACCGGTCAGAACGTCACAAATGCTCGGCCCTTTGCCGCCTTTGTTCCAGCCGCCTTCGACCTGATGAGCGGCAACTGCGCCGCCCCATAAGAAATCTTTCGGTAAGGTGAGTTTTTTCACTATCATAGGCTCCAGATGAGTCAATTCTTACAGGAAATAGTACCATGCAGCCAAACGACATCACTTTTTTTCAACGTTTCCAGGATGACATTCTGGCTGGGCGTAAAACTATCACCATCCGCGACGAGTCTGAATCGCACTTCAAAACGGGTGATGTGCTTCGTGTCGGGCGTTTTGAAGATGACGGTTATTTTTGCACGATTGAAGTCACCGCAACCTCAATCGTAACGCTGGATACGCTGACGGAAAAACATGCAGAGCAGGAGAATATGACCATGCTAGAACTGAAAAAGGTCATTGCCGACATCTATCCCGGCCAGACACAGTTTTATGTGATTGAATTTAAATGCCTTTAAATTGAACTCACGCCTGTTAGTTGAAATTTTGCATTTAATTTCATGATTTTTAGGAGATTAGTCCCAAATCAGAATTTATTTTAGCTAACAGGTGTTCACTGGAACTATTCTCAGTTACGCTGGAGAGGTATACATGTGCGTGTACGTTTCTCCGGAGTAAGTTATGGTTCAGAAGCCCCTCATTAAGCAGGGATATTCGCTGGCAGAGGAAATTGCCAACAGCGTCAGTCACGGCATTGGGTTGGTGTTTGGTATCGTTGGGCTGGTGTTGCTACTGGTTCAGGCGGTGGATCTCAATGCCAGCGCCACAGCGATAACCAGTTACAGCCTCTATGGCGGCAGTATGATCCTGCTGTTCCTCGCTTCGACGCTCTATCACGCCATTCCTCATCAACGGGCAAAAATGTGGCTGAAGAAATTTGACCATTGCGCTATTTACCTATTGATTGCCGGAACCTACACGCCGTTTTTGCTGGTGGGGCTGGATTCTCCGTTAGCGCGCGGGTTGATGATTGTTATCTGGAGCCTGGCATTGCTGGGGATTCTGTTCAAACTGACCATCGCGCACCGATTCAAAATTTTATCTCTGGTGACCTATCTGGCGATGGGCTGGCTGTCGCTGGTGGTGATTTATGAAATGGCAATTAAGCTTGCGGCGGGCAGCGTTACCTTACTGGCTGTAGGCGGCGTGGTTTACTCGCTCGGGGTGATTTTCTACGTCTGCAAACGCATTCCCTACAACCATGCCATCTGGCACGGCTTTGTGCTCGGCGGCAGCGTGTGCCACTTTCTGGCGATCTATTTATATATTGGGCAGGCGTAATGGGTGTGCCTTTGTAGGCCTGAAAAGACACACCCTTGTCGCATCAGGCGATAAATGCATGATGCGACACAGAGATTTACTCTTCGAGTGAATACGGCAGCGGCTCGATATGCAATGTATTCGCATCGTCACGCACGCGGAAGATGCTGTCCGGTTCCATATCGTTATTCATGACGACCTGTACCACGACCTGACCATCTTCCAGTTTTACCGCAGCCAGCACGGTTCCGGTACGACGCCAGTTCTCGCCCATTTTCAGCTCTAAGTCTTCACCGGCTTCCGGCAGTCGGCTGGCGCTACCCGTCAGCAACCAGAGCGCGCGTTTGTTGGCACCACGGAATTTAGCTCGCGCCACCATCTCTTGTCCGGTATAGCAGCCTTTTTTAAAGCTAATGCCGCCCAGCGCCTGGAGGTTGGTCGCCTGTGGGATAAACTGCCCGCTGTTGGCGGCATCAATCACCGGGAAACCCGCTTCAATGTTTAATGCCAGCCACTGTTGGCTATTGTTCAGTTCCGCTTCACCGCGCAGTTTATCGGTCAGCATATTGGCAGTGGCTTCATCGGTTACGATCAGGAAACGTTCTGCAGGGTGTTCAAACCATAGCAAAGTGGTCGCGCCTTCTTTAACTACCTGTTTTTCTTTCGAAGGCAGTTCACTAAAGATATTTGCCAGCGCGGCGCGCGCCTGAAAACCGGCAACACCAAGCAGCACACGCTCATCGTCCGGCGCGATGGTCACTTTAGAGAACACCGCATATTTTTTCAGTTCAGTCAGCTGCGGTTCACGCACACTGCGCCGTTCAATCCATGCAAAGCCATCGCCGTCGCGGAACAGACGTAAATTGCTCCACATTTTACCTTTGGCGTCGCAATGGGCGGCGAGCAGATGCTGATTTTCTGTCATCTGGCTGACATCTGCTGTCACCTGACCCTGCATATATTTTTCGCTGTCCGCGCCAGTAATGGTGGCAAGCGCCCAGTCATCAAGCGTTATCAGCGTCAGCGGTAAACGGGCAGACGCCGTAGGCTGACGGGGAGGAAAAGGTGTAAAAGCCATAATAGAGTCCTGAGTTGCTTAACGGCGTATTAATGACTAATGGTAAAAGAGCTATGAGGCAATGCAAGTGCTTTCACTACGCGATCTGTGCCTTCTGCGAGGCGACTTCCAAAAAAATGAAGCCCTTGAATTGTTGTGAATTAATTTCGCGATCGCGATTGTGTTTACTGATATTCCCGCAAAAGAAGTCGAAAAACACGTTACAATAGCCAGGTACTGGATTTTCGTGAGACAGGAAGAAGATGGACATTAACAACAAAGCCCGCATTCATTGGGCATGCCGCCGTGGTATGCGCGAACTCGATATTTCAATCATGCCGTTTTTCGAACATGAGTACGACAGCTTAAGCGATGACGAAAAACGCATCTTTATTCGTCTGCTGGAGTGTGACGATCCCGATCTGTTTAACTGGCTGATGAACCACGGTAAACCGGCCGATGCAGAACTGGAAATGATGGTCCGACTCATCCAGACACGGAACCGGGAACGTGGTCCTGTGGCAATCTGATCTGCGCGTCTCCTGGCGCGCACAGTGGCTTTCCTTGCTGATCCACGGGCTGGTTGCCGCTGTTATTTTACTCATGCCCTGGCCGCTCAGTTACACCCCGTTATGGATGGTGTTACTTTCGCTGGTGGTGTTTGATTGCGTTCGCAGCCAGCGGCGCATTAATGCTCGCCAGGGGGAAATTCGCCTGTTGATGGACGGGCGTTTGCGCTGGCAAGGGCAGGAGTGGAGCATCGTCAAAGCGCCGTGGATGATTAAGAGCGGCATGATGCTGCGTTTACGTTCTGACAGCGGTAAACGGCAACATTTATGGCTGGCAGCCGACAGCATGGACGAAGCCGAATGGCGGGATTTACGGCGGATATTGTTGCAACAAGAGACGCAAAGATAAAGATGACGGCAAAGCATATGCGCTAAGCCGTCAGTGACATCAGGCGTAATGCTCTGCCATTTCGTTGAGGATTTGCTCGCACCAGTTCTGAATACGCTCGTCGCTAAGGTCATATTGGTTAGTTTCGTCCAGCGCCAGACCCACGAACAGTTGCCCGTCAGCAATCACCGGTTTCGGGCTGGTAAACTCATATCCTTCCGTTGGCCAGTAGCCGACGAACTTCACGCCTTTGGTCGAGAGCTTGTCATGCAGTATACCGAGCGCATCGAGGAACCACTCGCCGTATCCCAGTTGATCGCCAAGCCCATACAGCGCAACAATTTTACCTTCGAGGTTCAGGTCGTCGAGCTGATCCCAGACGGCTTCCCAGTCTTCCTGGATTTCACCAAAATCCCAGGTCGGGATACCCAGAATGAGCACATCGTACTGCTCCATTAATTTCGGGGAGTCGTCCTTGAGGTTATGTAAGGTCACCAGTTCTGGGCCGATAATATCGCGGATTTTTTCTGCCGCCATTTCGGTGTAACAGGTGCTGGAACCGTAAAAAAGACCCATATTCATAACGTAAGCTTCTCGATTCTGCTGTGGCTTTTGTGGCTAGTGTATCAGAATCGCTTTAGTCACGGCACAATAAGGCATAATGGATCAAATGAGTGACCATAAGGGGCGCAAGTGAAACAGGATCTGGCACGCATCGAGCAGTTTCTTGATGCTCTGTGGCTGGAAAAAAATCTGGCTGAAAATACGTTGAACGCTTACCGTCGCGATCTGTCAATGATGGTGGAGTGGTTGCATCACCGCGGGTTGACGCTGGCGACGGCGCAAAGTGACGATTTGCAGGCATTACTGGCAGAACGGCTGGAGGGCGGGTATAAAGCCACCAGCTCAGCGCGTTTGCTGAGTGCAGTGCGCCGATTGTTCCAGTATCTTTATCGCGAAAAGTTTCGTGAAGACGATCCCAGTGCGCATCTTGCTTCACCGAAATTGCCCCAGCGTTTGCCAAAAGATTTAAGCGAAGCGCAGGTCGAACGTTTATTACAGGCACCATTAATTGATCAGCCACTGGAGCTACGCGATAAAGCCATGCTTGAAGTGTTGTATGCTACCGGGCTGCGTGTCTCTGAACTGGTCGGGCTGACAATGAGTGATATCAGCCTGCGTCAGGGCGTAGTGCGGGTCATTGGTAAAGGCAACAAAGAGCGCCTGGTGCCGTTAGGTGAAGAGGCGGTTTACTGGCTGGAAACGTATCTCGAGCATGGGCGACCGTGGTTGTTGAACGGTGTCTCTATTGATGTGTTGTTCCCCAGCCAGCGTGCGCAGCAGATGACGCGACAGACCTTCTGGCACCGCATTAAACATTATGCCGTGCTGGCGGGTATCGACAGCGAAAAGCTGTCACCGCATGTGTTGCGTCACGCTTTTGCCACTCATTTATTAAATCATGGTGCGGATTTACGCGTGGTGCAGATGCTACTGGGCCACAGCGATCTCTCCACCACGCAAATTTATACGCATGTCGCTACCGAGCGTCTGCGGCAACTTCATCAACAGCATCACCCGCGGGCGTGATGTCTGAAAAGAACGGGAAGATTTATGAAGAAAGGTTTTATGTTGTTTACTTTGTTAGCGGCGTTTTCAGGCTTTGCTCAGGCTGATGACGCGGCAATTCAACAAACGTTAGCCAAAATGGGCATCAAAAGCAGCGATATTCAGCCCGCGCCCGTAGCTGGCATGAAGACAGTTCTGACTAACAGCGGTGTGTTGTACATCACCGATGATGGTAAACATATCATTCAGGGGCCAATGTATGACGTTAGTGGCACAGCTCCGGTCAATGTCACCAATAAGATGCTGTTAAAGCAGTTGAATGCGCTTGAAAAAGAGATGATCGTTTATAAAGCGCCACAGGAAAAACACGTCATCACCGTGTTTACTGATATTACCTGTGGTTACTGCCACAAACTGCATGAGCAAATGGCAGACTACAACGCACTGGGGATCACCGTGCGTTATCTTGCTTTCCCACGCCAGGGGCTGGAGAGCCAGGCTGAGCAACAAATGAAAGCCATCTGGTGTGCGAAAGATAAAAACAAAGCGTTTGATGATGTGATGGCTGGTAAAGCTGCCACTCCGGCAAGTTGCGATATCGATATTGCCGATCATTACGCACTTGGCGTCCAGCTTGGCGTTAGCGGCACTCCGGCAATTGTGCTGAGCAATGGCACACTTGTTCCGGGTTACCAGCCACCGAAAGACATGAAAGAATTCCTCGACGAACACCAAAAAATGACCAGCGGTAAATAATTCGCGTGAAACAACAGATACAACTTCGTCGCCGTGAAGTCGATGAAACGGCAGACTTGCCCGCTGAATTGCCTCCCTTGCTGCGCCGTTTATACGCCAGCCGGGGAGTACGCAGTGCGCAAGAACTGAAACGCAGTGTTAAAGGTATGTTGCCCTGGCAGCAACTGAGCGGCGTCGAAAAGGCCGTTGAGATCCTTTACAACGCTTTTCGCGAAGGAACGCGGATTATTGTGGTCGGTGATTTCGACGCCGACGGCGCGACCAGCACGGCTCTAAGCGTGCTGGCGATGCGCTCGCTTGGTTGCAGCAATATCGACTACCTGGTACCAAACCGTTTCGAAGACGGTTACGGCTTAAGCCCGGAAGTGGTCGATCAGGCCCATGCCCGTGGCGCGCAGTTAATTGTCACGGTGGATAACGGTATTTCCTCCCATGCGGGGGTTGAACATGCTCGCTCGTTGGGCATCCCGGTTATTGTTACCGATCACCATTTGCCGGGCGACACATTACCCGCAGCGGAAGCGATCATTAACCCTAACTTGCGCGACTGTAATTTCCCGTCGAAATCACTGGCAGGCGTGGGTGTGGCGTTTTATCTGATGCTGGCTCTGCGCACTTTTTTGCGCGATCAGGGCTGGTTTGATGAGCGCGGCATCGCAATTCCTAATCTGGCAGAACTGCTGGATCTGGTCGCGCTGGGAACAGTGGCGGACGTCGTGCCGCTGGACGCTAATAATCGCATTCTGACGTGGCAGGGGATGAGTCGCATCCGTGCCGGAAAGTGCCGTCCGGGGATTAAAGCGCTGCTGGAAGTGGCCAACCGTGATGCACAAAAACTCGCCGCCAGCGATTTAGGTTTTGCGCTGGGGCCACGTCTCAATGCTGCCGGGCGACTGGATGATATGTCCGTTGGTGTGGCACTGTTGCTGTGCGACAACATCGGCGAAGCGCGCGTGCTGGCAAATGAACTCGATGCGCTAAACCAGACGCGAAAAGAGATCGAACAAGGAATGCAGGTTGAAGCCCTGACCCTGTGCGAGAAACTGGAGCGCAGCCGTGACACGCTACCCGGCGGGCTGGCAATGTATCACCCTGAATGGCATCAGGGCGTTGTTGGCATTCTGGCATCGCGTATCAAAGAGCGTTTTCACCGTCCGGTTATCGCCTTTGCCCCTGCGGGCGACGGTACGCTGAAAGGTTCTGGTCGTTCCATTCAGGGGTTGCATATGCGCGATGCGCTGGAGCGGCTGGACACGCTCTACCCCGGTATGATGCTTAAGTTTGGCGGCCATGCAATGGCGGCCGGGCTGTCACTGGAAGAGGATAAATTCGAACTCTTTCAGCAACGCTTTGGCGAACTGGTGACTGAGTGGCTGGACCCTTCACTATTGCAAGGCGAAGTGGTGTCAGACGGTCCGTTAAGCCCGGCCGAAATGACCATGGAAGTGGCGCAGTTACTGCGCGATGCTGGCCCGTGGGGACAGATGTTCCCGGAACCGCTGTTTGACGGTCATTTCCGCCTTCTGCAACAACGACTGGTGGGCGAGCGCCATTTGAAGGTCATGGTTGAACCGGTCGGCGGCGGCCCGCTGCTGGACGGCATTGCCTTTAACGTTGATACCGCCCTTTGGCCGGATAACGGCGTGCGCGAAGTGCAACTGGCTTATAAGCTTGATATCAACGAGTTTCGCGGCAATCGCAGCCTGCAAATTATCATCGACAATATCTGGCCAATTTAGCGTCATCTTCTCTATAAAAAAGAGTGTGGATTGGGTACAATCCCGCTCTTATCACCGCATTTTGACTAGCTCAAGAAAAGAAATCAGACCATGTTTGAAATTAATCCGGTAAATAATCGCATTCAGGACCTCACGGAACGCTCCGACGTTCTTAGGGGGTATCTTTGACTATGACGCCAAGAAAGAGCGTCTGGAAGAAGTAAACGCCGAGCTGGAACAGCCGGATGTCTGGAACGAACCCGAACGCGCACAGGCGCTGGGTAAAGAGCGTTCCTCCCTCGAAGCCGTTGTCGACACCCTTGACCAAATGAAACAGGGGCTGGAAGATGTTTCTGGTCTGCTGGAACTGGCTGTAGAAGCTGACGACGAAGAAACCTTTAACGAAGCCGTTGCTGAACTCGACGCCCTGGAAGAAAAACTGGCGCAGCTTGAGTTCCGCCGTATGTTCTCTGGCGAATATGACAGCGCCGACTGCTACCTCGATATTCAGGCGGGGTCTGGCGGCACGGAAGCACAGGACTGGGCGAGCATGCTTGAGCGTATGTATCTGCGCTGGGCGGAGTCGCGTGGTTTCAAAACTGAAATCATCGAAGAGTCGGAAGGTGAAGTGGCGGGTATTAAATCCGTAACGATCAAAATCTCCGGCGATTACGCTTACGGCTGGCTGCGTACAGAAACTGGCGTTCACCGCCTGGTGCGTAAGAGCCCGTTTGACTCCGGCGGTCGTCGCCACACGTCGTTCAGCTCCGCGTTTGTTTACCCGGAAGTTGATGACGATATCGATATCGAAATCAATCCGGCGGATCTGCGCATTGACGTTTATCGCGCGTCCGGCGCGGGCGGTCAGCACGTTAACCGTACCGAATCTGCGGTGCGTATTACTCACATCCCGACCGGGATCGTGACTCAGTGCCAGAACGACCGTTCCCAGCACAAGAACAAAGACCAGGCCATGAAGCAGATGAAAGCGAAGCTTTATGAACTGGAGATGCAGAAGAAAAATGCCGAGAAACAGGCGATGGAAGACAATAAATCCGACATCGGCTGGGGCAGCCAGATTCGTTCTTATGTCCTTGATGACTCCCGCATTAAAGATCTGCGTACCGGGGTAGAAACCCGCAACACGCAGGCCGTGCTGGACGGCAGCCTGGATCAATTTATCGAAGCAAGTTTGAAAGCAGGGTTATGAGGAACCAACATGTCTGAACAACACGCACAGGGCGCTGACGCGGTAGTCGATCTTAACAATGAACTGAAAACGCGTCGTGAGAAGCTGGCGAACCTGCGCGAGCAGGGGATTGCCTTCCCGAACGATTTCCGTCGCGATCATACCTCTGACCAATTGCACGCAGAATTCGACGGTAAAGAGAACGAAGAACTGGAAGCGCTGAACATCGAAGTTGCCGTTGCTGGCCGCATGATGACCCGCCGTATTATGGGTAAAGCGTCTTTCGTTACCCTGCAGGATGTGGGTGGCCGCATTCAGCTGTACGTTGCCCGTGACGATCTGCCGGAAGGCGTTTACAACGAGCAGTTCAAAAAATGGGACCTCGGCGACATCCTCGGCGCGAAAGGTAAACTGTTCAAAACCAAAACCGGCGAACTGTCTATCCACTGCACCGAGCTGCGTCTGCTGACCAAAGCACTGCGTCCGCTGCCGGACAAATTCCACGGCTTGCAGGATCAGGAAGCGCGCTATCGTCAGCGTTATCTGGATCTCATCTCTAACGATGAATCCCGCAACACCTTTAAAGTGCGCTCGCAGATCCTCTCTGGTATTCGCCAGTTCATGGTGAACCGCGGCTTTATGGAAGTTGAAACGCCGATGATGCAGGTGATCCCTGGCGGTGCCGCTGCGCGTCCGTTTATCACCCACCATAACGCGCTGGATCTCGACATGTACCTGCGTATCGCGCCGGAACTGTACCTCAAGCGTCTGGTGGTCGGTGGCTTCGAGCGTGTATTCGAAATCAACCGTAACTTCCGTAACGAAGGTATTTCCGTACGTCATAACCCAGAGTTCACCATGATGGAACTCTATATGGCTTACGCAGATTACAAAGATCTGATCGAGCTGACCGAATCGCTGTTCCGTACTCTGGCACAGGATATTCTCGGTAAGACGGAAGTGACCTACGGCGACGTAACGCTGGACTTCGGTAAACCGTTCGAAAAACTGACCATGCGTGAAGCGATCAAGAAATATCGCCCGGAAACCGACATGGCGGATCTGGATAACTTCGACTCTGCGAAAGCGATTGCTGAATCTATCGGCATCCACGTTGAAAAGAGCTGGGGTCTGGGCCGTATCGTTACCGAGATCTTCGAAGAAGTGGCAGAAGCACATCTGATTCAGCCGACCTTCATTACTGAATATCCGGCAGAAGTTTCTCCGCTAGCGCGTCGTAACGACGTTAACCCGGAAATCACAGACCGCTTTGAGTTCTTCATTGGTGGTCGTGAAATCGGTAACGGCTTTAGCGAGCTGAATGACGCGGAAGATCAGGCGCAGCGCTTCCTGGATCAGGTTGCCGCGAAAGACGCAGGCGACGACGAAGCGATGTTCTACGACGAAGATTATGTCACCGCACTGGAACACGGCTTACCGCCGACAGCAGGTCTGGGAATTGGTATCGACCGTATGGTAATGCTGTTCACCAACAGCCATACCATCCGCGACGTTATTCTGTTCCCGGCGATGCGTCCGGTAAAATAAGCATTACGTTATGCTCACAACCCCGGCAAATGTCGGGGTTTTTTAATTGTGCTGCGCGAAAGCAGACAACAATTTTCTTGCTTCACTATTGGCTGCCTGCATCACCATCCACGGACTGAACGCCCACGGCGTGGCATCAATACCGCGTAATACATCTGCTAAATCACACCATTGATAATCCATCACTTCATCATCGTTGATCTGTAACGCACTGGTGGTGCGTGCGGCAAATACCGGACACACTTCATTTTCCACAATGCCATTCGGATCGGTGGCGCGATAGCGAAAGTCAGGATAGATAGATTCAGGAGGCGTAATTTCCACGCCAAGCTCATAACGGCAACGGCGGATCACTGCGTCTTCGTTGCTTTCTCCCTGTTGTGGGTGCCCACAAACCGAGTTAGTCCACACGCCAGGCCATGCTTTTTTGCTCAGTGCGCGGCGGGTAACTAATAATTGCCCCTTGGCATTAAACAGCCAACTGGAGAACGCGAGATGTAAGAGGGTGTCTGCCGTGTGTGCGGCATACTTTTCCAGCGTACCCGTGGGAACTCCCTGTGCATTCAATAAAATGACGTGTTCCGTTTGCATAATTTCTCACATGTAATTCTAATCACTCATCATTATAGATAATTGAAGAGTGAAATGATTAACCAAGTGAGCGTTTATCGACAACCGCCCGTTTTGAGCGGATGTCGACAGGTAAAAACCATTTAAAAAAGCAGCATCATATATTTGAAGCGACTTTCAATGGCCATTGCAACACAGTCAGAAATGACAGGAATAGAGAGAGTAAAAAGCAACAACAGACTGAATATAGCGCGCATTAAAAGATTCATATTATTCTCCATGCTCATTTTTCTTCAGCTTGCGCATCAGAAGCCACATACGTACTGTCCTGACTTTTAAATCTTTATCAGAGACGGATTCCTTCACCAGATCAGCATGATGCTGATAGCCATTAAAGAAGACGTTCAGCACAACGGCGCTAAGGGTTGCGAGCATAATGCCGCTATGCAGCAACGGTTGCAGTACGGCCGGTAACTTAGAAAAGAAATCGTGAGAGAGCGTCGGAGTCATGCCAACGCCGAGACTGATCGCCACAATATAGAGGTTGTAACGATTGGTGGTGTAGTTACAGCGCGACAGAATTCGAATCCCTGTCGCCAGTACCATGCCGAACATCACCAGCCCAGCACCGCCCAGCACAAATTGCGGAATGGAGGCGACCAGCACCGCCATTTTTGGCACCATGCCAAACAGGATTAATATAATTCCCGAAGAAATACACACCCAGCGGCTATGAACGCGCGTCACGCTAACCAGGCCAACGTTTTGAGAAAATGACGTGTGGGGAAAGCTGTTAAACGTTCCGCCTATCATTGTCCCTACGCCATCGACACGCAGCCCGCGAATAATATCGTGTGAAGAGAGTTTACGACCGACTATTTCACCCAGTGCCAGGAACATCCCCATCGACTCGATAAACACGATGATTAACACGGCAGTCATGGTCAGAATGGAAACGGGATCAAAAATCGGCATACCAAACGACATCGGCGTAACAATCGCAAACCACGAGGCATCATGTAGCCCGGATAAATTGACTTCATTCATCATCCACGAAAGTAAAAAGCCAAATACAATCCCCAGTAATACGGCGACGTTGGACATAAATCCTTTCGCATAGCGAGTAATGAGCAAGATGAAAATTAAGACGGCAAAGGAGATACCTAAATAAACGGGATTACCATATTGCGGATTCCCTTTACCTCCTGCGGCCCAGTCAATACCCACCTGAATGATGCTAAGTCCGATAGAAGTAATAACCACACCGGTAACCAGTGGCGGGAATAAAGGCATCAAGCGACCGATAAGTGGCGCTAATAATGTGGTGATAAAACCCGCGGCGATAGTGGCACCAAATATCCCCAGCAGGCCGATATCCGGGTTCATCCCAATGGCTATCATTGGTGTTACAGCAGCAAAGGTCACCGACATAATCACCGGCAGGCGGATCCCCATAAAGCGGCCGATACCGATACATTGCAATAATGTGACGATCCCGCAGCAAAAGAGATCCGAGCTAATGAGCATCGCAATAGCTTCTTTTGAGAGGCCCAGTCGGTCACCAATCATAAGAGGAACAGCGACTGCACCTGCGTACATGACAAGGACGTGTTGCAGACCGAGTATGATCAGCTTTCCTGGTGATAATATGCGGTCAACCTCATCAGTTGGGCGGTCTTGCCCTGAAGATGAGGGAAGTTGGGAATCTATGGCGCTCATCAGTGTTTCTCCTTTCGCCCGCCAGAGTAAAAAGCAACCGTTTACGTTAATGAAACTGTCTAAACACATGCTCGTGGAGTGCCAGTTTTTGCGAGGAAGGGGAGTTAGAGACAGGAATTGCGGAGGCAATCACATAATCGTGGTTAAACCACGAAAATGAGAAGAGAACCTGACAATGGAATTATCTGTAATTTTCTCATATTGATATTTCATTAATCATTCTAGCATGTCGCACTCTCGTATTTAATCGTTTTTATCTGGTTAGATCTCTTTTGGTCGGCAATGTTGAAATAATGAAAGCGGCACAGATTGAGGGGCAATAATTTGAACTCAGTCGCAAAATTATAATTAAATCGGCCATGCTACCTAATATATGCCCATTTATTGCATCGCGAAATTTGAGAAGACATAACTCATTAAATGAAAGGGATGCAAATGAATAAGTTTATCGCTGCTGAAGCTGCGGAATGTATAGGCTGTCATGCTTGTGAAATTGCCTGTGCGATGGCACATAATCAAGAAAACTGGCCGCTGAGTCACAGTGACTTTCGACCGCGTATCCACGTTGTAGGGAAAGGCCAGGCTGCGAATCCGGTGGCCTGCCATCACTGCAACAATGCCCCTTGCGTTACGGCTTGTCCGGTTAATGCTCTGACTTTCCAGCCCGATAGCGTACAACTGGACGAGCAAAAATGTATTGGTTGTAAAAGATGCGCAATCGCTTGCCCCTTTGGCGTCGTTGAGATGGTCGATACGATTGCGCAGAAATGCGACCTTTGTAACCAGCGCAGTTCCGGCACGCAAGCCTGTATTGAAGTCTGCCCAACACAGGCGTTACGGCTGATGGACGATAAAGGGTTGCAGCAGATAAAGGTGGCCCGCCAGCGCAAAACGGCAGCAGGAAAAGCGTCATCAGACGCTCAGCCATCTCGCAGTGCAGCGTTGCTCCCCGTTAACTCGCGTAAAGGCGCAGATAAAATTTCAGCGAGTGAACGGAAAACCCACTTTGGCGAAATCTATTACGGGCTGGATCCACAACAAGCGACTTATGAGAGTGACCGCTGTGTTTATTGCGCCGAAAAAGCTAACTGCAACTGGCATTGCCCGCTGCATAACGCTATTCCGGATTACATCCGTCTGGTGCAGGAAGGAAAGATTATTGAAGCGGCAGAACTTTGCCACCAGACCAGTTCCTTACCAGAAATCTGCGGCAGGGTATGTCCACAGGACCGTCTTTGTGAAGGCGCATGTACTTTGAAAGATCACTCTGGCGCAGTCTCTATCGGGAATCTGGAACGCTATATCACCGATACCGCGCTGGCGATGGGCTGGCGTCCCGATGTCAGCAAAGTTGTTCCCCGTATCGAAAAAGTGGCGGTGATTGGCGCTGGGCCTGCAGGGTTAGGGTGTGCTGATATTCTGGCGCGCGCAGGAGTTCAGGTTGATGTCTTTGATCGCCATCCAGAAATTGGCGGTATGCTGACTTTTGGCATTCCTCCTTTCAAACTCGATAAAACGGTATTAAGCCAGCGGCGAGAGATATTCACCGCAATGGGAATCGACTTTCATCTTAACTGTGAAATTGGCCGCGATATTACCTTTAGCGATTTAACTTCTGAATATGATGCAGTTTTCATCGGCGTGGGGACTTACGGGATGATGCGAGCAGATCTGCCGCATGAAGATGCGCCCGGTGTCATTCAGGCTCTACCGTTCCTGACTGCCCATACCCGCCAGCTCATGGGGTTGCCGGAGTCTGAAGAGTATCCGCTGACGGATGTGGAAGGTAAGCGGGTCGTGGTATTGGGCGGTGGCGATACGACCATGGATTGTTTGCGGACTTCCATCCGCCTCAATGCCGCCAGCGTGACCTGCGCGTATCGTCGTGATGAAGTCAGTATGCCGGGCTCGCGCAAAGAGGTGGTCAATGCGCGCGAGGAAGGTGTCGAGTTTCAGTTCAATGTTCAGCCGCAATATATCGCTTGTGACGAAGATGGGCGTTTAACTGCGGTGGGCCTGATTCGTACAGCCATGGGTGAGCCGGGGCCGGATGGTCGCCGTCGTCCTCGTCCGGTAGCGGGTTCAGAATTTGAATTGCCCGCCGATGTTCTGATTATGGCCTTTGGTTTCCAGGCGCATGCCATGCCGTGGTTGCAGGGCAGCGGAATTAAACTCGATAAATGGGGCCTGATTCAAACCGGCGACGTCGGGTATTTACCTACCCAGACGCACCTGAAAAAAGTCTTTGCTGGTGGGGATGCAGTTCATGGCGCGGATCTGGTTGTCACTGCAATGGCCGCAGGAAGGCAGGCGGCGCGCGATATGTTAACTCTGTTTGATACGAAGGCATGGTGATGAAATCGTTAATTATCGTTAATCCGGCTGACTGTATTGGCTGCCGTACTTGTGAAGTGGCCTGTGTGGTCGCTCACCCTTCAGAACAGGAGTTGAATGCCGATGTCTTTTTACCCCGGCTGAAGGTACAGCGACTGGACTGCATCAGTGCGCCGGTGATGTGCCATCAGTGTGAAAACGCCCCTTGTGTTGGCGCTTGCCCCGTGGGAGCGCTGACGATGGGCGAGCAGGTGGTGCAGGCCAATTCTGCCCGTTGTATTGGCTGTCAGAGTTGCGTCAGTGCGTGCCCGTTTGGGATGATAACCATTCAGTCGTTGCCGGGGGATACCCGGCAACAAATTGTGAAATGCGATCTCTGTGAACAGCGGGAAGAGGGGCCTGCCTGCGTTGAATCTTGCCCGACACAGGCGCTACAGTTGCTTACTGAAAGAGAACTCAGGCGAGTCCGCCAGCAGCGTATTGTTGCCAGCGGTGAGAATCCTCTCTGAAAGAAATCTCCGCGCTGAAAGGCGCGGAGAATCTATTAGATTGCCCAACCACCCGCGTAAAACGCGACCAGTGCGGCAGTAATGATCACCGTACCAATATTCAGCTTTTGCCATTCGCGTGCAAAGACGCGGCCTACGACCAGTGTCACAAAGCCCAGCATAATACCGGTAACGATATTACAAGTCAGAACGATGAACACGGCACACACCAGGCCAGCCATTGCGTCGATAAAATCATTGAAATCCAGCTTCGAGACGTTACTTAACATCAGCAAACCTACGTACATCAGAGCGGGTGCAGTGGCGTAACCAGGGATCAAAAATGACAGCGGTGATAAGAACAAAATCAGCAGGAATAACGCCCCCACTACGGTTGCGGTCAACCCTGTTTTACCCCCGGCGGCGGTTCCTGCCGCTGATTCGATATAAACCGCTGCGGGCGCTGCGCCCACCAGACCGGAGAATATTGAACTTACTGAGTCACTGGTCAGGGCTTTGCCGCCGTTGATGATCTGGTTGTCTTTATCCAACAAATTCGCCTGACCGGCGACGGCACGGATGGTGCCAGTGGCGTCGAACACTGCGGTCATCACCAATGCCAGTACACTCGGAAGTACAGTTGGCTGGAGTGCGCCCATAATATCGAGGCTGAAAATCAGAGACTTACCATCTTCGCCAGTCAGGCTTGGCATCGCCACCAGACCGTGGTACTTCACCGCTGGGTCAAAGATTAAGCCGATGATCGAAATTGCAATAATCACCAACAAGATCCCGCCGGGTACGCGGCACTTTTCCAGACCGAAGATGACCGCCAGCCCCAGCAAGCTCATCATCACCGGGAAGGAGGTAAACGCACCGAGCGCCACTGGCAAGCCTTCAATCGGGTTTTTGATAACCATTCCCACACCGTTAGCAGCAATCAGCAGCAGAAACAGGCCGATACCGATACCTGTACCGTGAGCTATCCCCATCGGTAAATTACGTAAGATCCAGGTACGCACACCGGTTACGGAAATGGCGGTGAAGATGACGCCCATCAGAAAGACCGCGCCCAGTGCGACAGGAACGCTAATTTGTTGCCCGAGTACCAGACTGAATGCGGTAAACGCCGTCAGGGAAATCGCGCAACCAATCGCCATTGGCAAATTGGCCCATAACCCCATCAGCAACGAGCCGAAGCCCGCGACCAGACAGGTGGCAACAAACACAGCTGCGGGAGGAAAACCTGCTTTGCCCAGCATTCCCGGAACAACGATAACGGAATAAACCATGGCCAGAAAGGTCGTTAAGCCAGCCAGTACTTCCTGACGAACGGTACTGCCACGAGCGGTAATTTTAAAATAATTATCCAGCGCGCCCTGTGACTTTGGTGCGTCCGGTGTTTGTAGGATGTCTCCAGACATAATGATGTCCTCACGAGGATGTTAAAGTTTTATTATTAGTTGCGTTCGTACACCAGACGACCATCAACGTAGGTGCGGTAGATCGAACGGTCATCGCCCAACGTCATCATCACGAACAATTTGTCGACTAAAGAAACAGAGTTGTCATAGCGCAACTGCTGTAGCGGAGTGGCGGTGGGTTCCATCACCACGAAATCAGCCTCTTTGCCAGGTAAAAAGTTGCCAATCAAATCGTCAAGGCCCAGAGATTTCGCTCCGCCGAGCGTGGCCAGGTAAAATGCTTCATATGCCGAGAGGCGATAGCCTTGTAGTTGCAACACTTTGTAGGCTTCGTTTAGCGTTTGCAGCATGTTGAAAGTTGTTCCGGCACCGATATCCGTTCCCATGCCCACTTTGACTTTCTTCTGCCATGCTTTTTTCAAGTTGAATAAGCCGCTGCCGAGGTAAAGGTTGGAGGTCGGACAGAAAGCAATGCTGGATTTGGTTTCGCTGAGACGATCCCACTCTTTTTCTTCGAGATGGACGCAGTGAGCAAAGACACAGTTTTTACCTGTCAGGCCATACTGGTGATAAACATCCAGATAGCCATCATGTTCAGGATAAAGTTCTTTCACCCAGGCAATTTCATCTTTGTTTTCACAGAGATGGGTATGTACCCACGTATCCGGATATTCTTCTTTCAGGCGTTTCGCCATCGCCATCTGTTCAGGAGATGAGGTAGGGGCGAAGCGTGGCGTAATCGCATACAACAGACGACCATTTTTGTGCCAGCGCTCGATCAGTTCTTTGCTTTGGTGATAGCTGCTTTCGGCAGTGTCGAGCAGATAATCCGGTGCGTTGCGGTCCATCATCACCTTACCGGCAATCATACGCATATTGATATGGCTGGCGGCTTCAAACAGCGCATCAACGGATTGCGGATGAACAGTGCCAAACACCAGCGCCGTGGTGGTTCCGTTACGTAAAAGCTGCTTGATGAAGAACGCCGACATTTCGCGGGCGTACTCTAAATCCTCATAACGACGTTCAGTAGGGAAGGTGTGTTTATTCAACCACTCCAGCAATTGTTCACCATAGGCCCCCACCATTTCACTTTGCGGATAATGGATATGTGTATCGACAAAGCCCGGTACTATCAGTTTGCCGCGATAGTCGCGCACGCGAATAGTGTCAGGAATTTGATGCTTTCCGTCTTCCCATTCACCAAACCATTCCACTTTTCCCTGTTTAATGAGTAATAAACCATCCTCAATAAACCGCAGCGCAGAGGCAATCTCCTCTGGGTTATCGACTGTACGGGTGACATCAATAAAACTGCCTCGTACCGCTTTTAACGTGTGTTCTCCTGACATCATTGACTCCTTTACTGTTAATCCATCTCTTCCTCTGAGGTAATACCAGGCAGAACGTTTTCCTGTCGGTAGCCACCAGGGAGGATAATATTTAATAAAATCGCAGTTAACCCGCCAGCACAAATAGGGTTTTCAACTAGTACATAAATAGAGGCTGGCAATATTTTAAAAATTTCGGGATCGTAGGAGACGCCAAGTCCTAAACCTAAAGAAGTGGCGACAATAAGTGTTTCTCGGCGCTTTAAACCGTTGGTGATGATGATGCGAATCCCAGCGATAGCAATCATGGAAAACATCAACGTCATTGCGCCTCCCAGAACTGCCGAGGGTATGGTTGTGAAGAAGCCGCCAATCATCGGAAACAAGCCGAGGATAACCAGCATTACCGCGATGGTTCGCCCGACATAACGTGAAGCGACGCCAGTCATCTGAATAACCCCATTATTTTGCGCAAACGTGGTTAAGGGTAATGAACCGACAGCGGAGGCGATAACAGAAACCAGACCATCTGCCAGCACGCCGCCTTTCAGTCGGGACTGATACTCTTCCCCCTGAATAGGGCGGCGAGAAACCATTGCCGTGGCGGTGATATCGCCGACAGCTTCCAGCACGCTAAGCAAATAAATCGTGCCAACCACCAGGAACTGATGGAAGCTGAAACTAAACCCGTATTTGAATGGATGCGGGATGGTGATTAACGGCAAATTGCGCATACTGCTGAAATCCACCATACCCAGGCATAACGACGCGATATAACCGACGCATAGCCCAATGGCGATCCCTCCCATGCGTAGCAACGGACTGCGACAGCAGTTAAAGCCGATCACCACAATCAAAACCAATAAACCAACGCCGAGATGTTCGTAATTGCCGAACGTACCGCTGCTTTTGGCTGCAAATCCTCCACCAAAATCGATAATGCCGACTTTAATCAGGCTTAAGCCGATCATCAGTACCACAATACCGCTGACAGTAGGCGTAATAACCCGACGTAAATAGGGCAGGATAAAAGAAGAGCCGACAACCAGAAATGCGCCAACGAAGGAGACGCCGAGGAGCGACGACATGATTAACTCTTCGTGAAAACCGTCGCTTTTCATGCTGCTGCCCAGCGCAATCATGACCGTAACAAATGAAAAATTGACTGACTGAATTGAGAGAAGACCAGAACCGACGATGCCGTAGCGGTTTACTTGTAACCAGGTACCAATACCAGAGGCGATCATCGCCATAGAAACCAGATAAGCGGTTGTTTCAGCGGAAAGCTGTAAGGCCGCACCCACGATTAACGCGGGGGTTACCATCGGAACGAAAATTGCCAACAGATGGGTAATGGCACCAACGAGAGCCTGATGAAAGGGAGGGCGATCCTCCAGTTCAAATATAAGGTCAGAACCTGCATGGTTTATATCAGACATCCCTTCACTCCTTTTAAAGTAAATTTGATCATCTGAATCAGTAAAATAAATTCCCACGAATTTGGGGCGCAGGACGCCTTGAGAACGGCTTATCTCATTTTCGCAGTCACTATTTAGTCATCGTCCAAACAGAGAAACAGGCCGCCGAAGCGGCCATTTATTATTTATATTTTTTCCAGCGCGGTGAGTATTTTCTCCGGTGTGAAATGCCATTCGCGTAACCAGATGCCGCATGCATCGTGAATTGCGGTAGCAATCGCCGGAGCTGCGCCATTTACACCGATTTCCGAGATCGATTTGGCCCCGAACGGGCCGACTTTATCGTCGCTCGGCACCAGCACAGCGCGGAAATCACGCGGAATGTCACCAATTTTCGGTGCACCGTAACTGCGTAAATCACGCGTTAACGGGTGACCTTCGGCGTCATAAATGATCTCTTCGCTCATACTGTGGCCGATAGCACGCAGGGTGGCCCCGTAGATTTGTCCCAACGCTAACTCTGGATTGACCGGTGTACCGCAGTCCAGCAAGGCGTAGAATTTATCCAGGCGGATTTCACCCGTACGCGTGTTGACGGCAACTTCAGCGAAGTTTGCGCCATACGGGAAAGCGAAATCAGGCGTGATATAACTGCCAGTTCCCACCAGTGAACCAAAGCCGGTGCCGGTTTCGCCTTTATGGGCAATATCCCCGAAACTAACTTCGCCTTTCTTGCCGCGCACGACGCCCGGCGTTGCTAGTTGAACATCTGCCACTGGCTCACCCAACATTTGCGCGCCGTGGAACAGTATTTTCTCCCGCAGATTTTCTGCTGCCAAACGCGCCGCGTTACCCGAGAAGCAAGTACCGGACGAGGCATATGCGCCTTTATCAAACAACGCATGATCGGTATCACCGGAGATAACATGCACGTCCTGCGGTGGGCAGTGCAGCACTTCTGCTGCCAGTTTCGTCACCACGGTATCCAGACCAGTACCAATATCCGCACCGCCAGAATGAACGATAAAGGTACCGTCTGATTCCAGTTTGATCATACAG
Source organism: Escherichia sp. WS547 (assembly GCF_046486065.1). Lineage (NCBI taxonomy): Bacteria > Pseudomonadati > Pseudomonadota > Gammaproteobacteria > Enterobacterales > Enterobacteriaceae > Escherichia > Escherichia sp. WS547. The sequence continues at coordinate 56,180 of NZ_JBJQMA010000004.1, forward strand.
TTAGCCTGATCGATATCCGGGATACCCGATTTCTGCATGATAATGGCGACGCCGCGACCGATGTGCCAGTCACCGTTTTGTGGTTTTGGTGAAGACCATTGGATCATCTCGCGACCCTGACGCAGGATCTCTTCCAGTGCGCAGCTGGTGGCGGAAGGAACGGAGGTCGGCGCTTTACCTTCACCGATTGCACCGAGAATTTTCAGCTCTTGCCCTTCGTGTACCCGGTTACGTTCGATAATTTCCAGTTGGTCGATCTGTAACTGTTCAGCCAGTTCCGCTAATGCCATGGTGATAGCGAAGTTACCTTTCGGTGCGCCATAACCCTGATAAGCACCATTTGGGCAAATGTTGCTGTAGTAGGTGGTGACCTGGAAATCGACGTTATCGCACGGATATAACGGCAGCGACAGCGCCGGTCCGTTACACGGTACGGTGAGTGAGTGGTTGCCGTAAGGGCCAGTGTTGGCGCGGAAATCCATCTTCACTGCCGTCAGGCGACCATCTTTTTTCGCTCCCAGTTTGACGGTGACTTTCGCGACGTGACGAGAGGTGTTAGCAATAAACTCTTCTTCACGGGTGTAGCGGAACAGTACCGGACGCCCGGTCACGCAGGTTGCCCAGGCGCACACTTCTTCCAGCAGGATGTCCTGTTTAGACCCAAAACCGCCGCCAACTCGCTCTTTAATGACATGAACTTTATGTTGTTTCATGCCCACGAGGCGCGCGACCTGGCGGCGTAAGTGCCATGGTACCTGGGTGGAGGCGTGGATAACCAGACGATCGCCGTCCATACGGGTAAAGCAGATATGTGTTTCAGTCGGGCACTGCTGCGCCTGCGTTGAGTTATAGGTTCGCTCAATGATCACATCGGCATCGGCAAAGCCTTTGTCCATATCGCCAATATGACCATGAATACTGGCGGCGATATTTTTGCGAGGGCGAGAACCGATCGGGAAGTTGATGATCATATGCTCGCCGCGCTGGGCTGCATGGCTGTTATCGTCTTCCAGAGTATCTGGCGCACCAGCAACATACACCACCGGTTCATCGTGCACGACAGGCGCATCTTCCGCCATTGCTTCGTCGATCGACATTACAGGTTTAAGCACTTCATATTCAACGTCGATGAGCTTCAGTGCTTCGAGCGCAATTTCTTCACTTTCTGCGACGACCGCAGCAACGCGATCGCCGACGTGACGCATTTTCTTGCCGAACATACGGCGGTCAAGCGGTGACGGTTCCGGTGCGCTCTGACCGCCCGGGGTATAGTAGATATCCGGGCAATTCAGGTGAGTAATAACGTGAACAACGCCCGGTAAGGCTTCAGCTTTGCTGACATCCAGATGAGTAATCAGTGCGTGAGCGTGTGGGCTACGTAACATTTTAATGACGCAGGCGTCAGCCGTTACGCGGTCTTCAACATAGCAGGGTTTCGCCTGCACCATTTTCGCGGCATCAGTTTTAGGATAATGCTTGCCAATGACTTCAAGGTCGTCACGGAAAGTCGGAGCGATATCAATGGTGGCCTGCGGATTATTTTTACGTGCAACCGCCAGTTCAATGACCTGATAGTATTGCTGCCAGCCAGCATCGCGGCTAAACAGACCTGAGAGTGCATCGTCGATCTCTTCGCGGGTAGGTGCGTCGATGCGATCGAGAAGATCGGTGATAATCAGAGCTGCAGCTGGATCGTTATAACCAGACTGCACCACGCCAACATCAACCATGGCCTGTTGAACCAGACTTAACTCATTCCATTTGCCCAGAGATTCTGCAGTACGAATATCTGCCTTCTCTAACTGTGCGGCGATAAGCAAGGACGCGTTAACGATATTACCGTTAAAGATAATTGCGTCAGAACCGGCAAACCCAAAGCCATCATCACTGTTGCGTACAGAGTGCATTCCCATGTTAAACAACAGCTTTTGCACGTTTTCGCCTGGATTAACGGTTAGCTCCTGAGGCGCGCCATTTAAAGTAAAGTGGATGATCATACGGCTTCCTCCCCAGCCTGTTGGCAGTCGGCATACAGGTCGGCTACCAGAACTCCCGTGATATAGCGTTTATAGGCCACGCTGCCCCGCAAATCTTCCTGCGGGAAAATGGCGTTGGCGACAGCCTGTTCAAGTGCATTGCCTTCCAGATTTTGTTTTTCGACATCGTGCAGACGCAGGGCTTTACTGGCGACGCCATCCAGCGCAATTCGCATACCGTCGTGGTCTGTCATTGCAACGGCTGCCGTCACGACGGTTAAACCTGCCTGAGAACGGCTAATTTTGCGGGTCGCACAGGTGCGATACGGATCTTTAATGATAATTTCGGTTAGCAGGCGATCGCATGGGCAGGCCAGGTAGTCCTCGATTGACAGCGTTTCGCCGTTGCCAAAAACCAGTTCAGCATCCAGTGCCAGCAGGACGGGAAGCAGCACCGACTCTTCCTGCCGGGCGGCGATTTCACCACCAATGGTCGACTGATTACGAACATGGCGTGAGTAAACAAAACCGAGGGCTTCACGCAGTGCTGCAGGAATAAATCGCGCATCACGCAGTGGCTGCAAGCGAGACATTGCACCAATCCGCAGTGCACCGTTATCCCAGTCAACCCAGTCCAGTTCCAGATCCTGTAAGGAAATGGCAATCTTTTTATCGGTACGGGTTGGTGTAGCGTTGAGTTTGCTGCCCCCGGCGAACCAGACGGCTTCATCCTTGTAGCGGCGCTTCAGTTCCAGCGCCTGTTCGACAGAGTCGGGCCTGAAAAATTGTTCAATCATCTTCTTTCCTTATTTAACCCTCTTCCCTGCGGGAAGAGGGTATTTGTCATTTATGCCAGCGCATCCATCCGACGCCACATACTGGCAGCGGCTTTTCTGGCTTGCGCATAAATGGAATCGCAATCGAAGTTAAACTGACGGTCTTCATAGACCATCACGCCATTGACCATCACGCTATGAACGCTGCCTGAGCCCATACCGAAAGCGATATGCCCGGCGATATTGTCTGCAAGCAGCGGTGTCGGCGAGTTGTAATCGCAAATGGTTAAATCGGCTTTGTAACCGGCTTCCAGAAGGCCAAATTTCGCGCCAAAGTTGCGGCTCATCAGTTCGTTGCCGTTAGCCAGTGCTTTGGCAAAACTGTCAGGCCACAGCGGACCACCCGCATCGCGATGTTTAAAGAAGGCAAATTTCATCTCTTCAAACATGTCCGAACCAATGCCGTCAGTTCCCAACGCCAGATTGCGGATGTCGCTAAGGTGATGGTTGTAGCCGACATGGTTGTTCATGTTTGAACGGGCGTTATGCACCAGGAACGCATCGCGCTGATTGAGTAGGGCGATGTCATCTTTCGACAAGTACAGCCCATGAGCGACCAGCGTTTTGCTGTCGATGAGATCGAATTGCGCCAGTCGTGCCAGCAGGTCTTTGCCGTACCAGTGGTGACTGTAGGAAACGTCGTAAAGGTCTTCCGCAGCGTGAATATGCAAACCACGACCTGTGGCTTTCACGGCTTCACGCAGCATCTCCAGACCGGCATCCGGCACGGTAAACGGCGCGTGAGCGCCGATATGTGCTTCCACCAGATACGGCTCGGTTGCTGCTTTCTTCGCCTCATCAATCTGACGGGCGAAGCGGATGTTTTCTTCTACACCTTCCTGCAACTCTTTGATGCCGTTGTTACGGTCAGTAGTTTCAAAACAGGTCATCGCGCGCAGGCCAACTTTTAAAAATGCGTTGCGCAATGTGGAGAGCGACCCGCCGATATACGCCGGAGAGGCATGGTGATCGATAACCGATGTACATCCGCTCTTAATCGCTTCCAGGGAACAAATCAGTCCGCTGTAATAGAGCGACTCTTCATCAAGGGCGCGATCGAGTCGCCACCAGAGATTTTTCAGCGTTGAGATGAAATCCGGGCAGGGGGCGATGTTTGCCATAATTCCGCGGGACAGTCCCGAGTAAAAATGGTTGTGCGAGCAGACAATTCCCGGCATCACAATCCGACCATGCATCTCTTTGTAGCTGGCATCGGGGTAGCGTTGCGTCAGGGCATCGCCGATAGCGACAATCACATCATTTTCGATGGCGATATCAACGCCTTCCTGCACTTTCGCCGGGTGTAACTGCACTGCGGTGACATTCTTCAGAATCAACATGATTACACCTCCACGCGGCCCAGCAGATAATGATGATGCTGGTGGACATGGCTAATAATGCGGCACATATCGTTCAGCTCCGGTGGTACGTTGTTGAACTGACCTTCGCTGTCGATGTTTAACACCCAGCTTTGGTTATTCAGACGTACTCGTACCCGGCAATCTTCCACAAGGAAGCCAGGATTGCTGCTGTTATCAAAGTCTTGCGACAGGCTGAAGACGGTGATTTTGTCTTTGTACGGTTTACCGTTCCACGGGCAGAACTGAGCGCAGTTGCCGCATTCGTTACAGTAAGCGTCGAGGTGCAGCGTCTGGAAACGGTTCTGGAAGCCTGGGACCGCAATGGATACGTTGGCGCGGTTCGGGCAGACATCCACACACTTGCTGCAAACGTAGTTACATTCAAGGCAGCGTGCGGCTTCCTGGGCGACAAACGCGTCACGATCGTCGCTATCCACCAGGGTGATAGAGATATCGCCTTTGCGTTGATAGATTTCCGCCGGATTGACGTTGTTCCAGTATTTATCGTTCTGGTGGGAACGGATGTTTTCCCGACTAAGGATGACATCGGTCGCCCGACGCGCGGTTCCGACAGCAGCGACAATGGAGGATGGTCCGCGCTGTACGTCGCCGATCATAAAGACGTCAGTCAGACGAGTTTCGCCATTATGGTCGACGTCTGGCCAGCCGTTTTTGTCCAGCGGCACGCCCATCGCATTCAGGGCTTCAGTATCCTGCTGTTCACCAATGGCGGTGATCAGGCTGTCTACATGCAGTGTTACTGTTTCGTTGGTTTCAACCGGACGGCGACGACCTTTCTCATCAGGTTCGCCAAGCGACATAACGCGCAAGGTTAAGGTGCCATCAGCATCGAAACGTTCCGGATTATTCAGGAAACGGAACTCCACGCCGTCGTGCAACGCTTCTTCATACTCTTCGCGCCATGCTGGCATCTCTTGCAGTGAACGACGGTAAACGACCGTTGCTTTTTCTACGCCTGGAACGCGTAACGCCGCACGAGCGCAGTCCATTGCCGTGTTACCCGCCCCGACAACGACCACATGTTTGCCCAGCTTGAGCGCTGTGCCCTTGTTGTATTCACGCAGGAAGGGGAGTGATTTCCAGACATTTTGGTTGTCGCCCGCCAGTTTCACACCGCTATTTTTATCAGTGCCGGTGGCAATCAGAACATAGTGGAAGCCCTGATTTTTTAACTGTTCAACGGTCAAATCGGGTGAGCAGCCATACTCAAATTTCACGCCGTGAGCGGCAACAAAATCGATATCGTGCTGAATTAACTCTGCAGGAATACGGAACTGAGGAATGATATTTTTCACCACGCCGCCCGCATTGGCTTCGCGTTCAAACAGCGTAACCGGATGGCCCGCTCTGGCAAGGAAGTAACCTGCTGCCAGACCCGCCGGACCTGCACCAATCACGGCAACCGGATGGCGTGAACCAGAACCGGCTGGTTTGTGCCAGCGTTGCTTATATTCATCCCAACCTTTTTCCAGCGCGACTTTTTTCAGTTCGCGGATATTCAGCGCACTGTCGTAATCCAGGCGGGTACAGTTGTATTGGCACTGGTGATCGCAAATATGACCGGTAATGGCGGGCAGGGCGTTGCGTTGGTAGATGAGTTCCAGTGCGTCGGCATAGCGGTGTTCGCCAAGCAGACGGATGTATTCCGGAATATCCTGTTTAATGGCGCAAGCAGTAACGCACGGTGCAACGTAGCAGTCGGTCAGCGGCAGGTCTTCTGCCACTTCAATACGCTCTTCTGGCTTCCAGTGTTTCTGAGTGTATTCCATGGTTAACGCGTCTGCTGCCAGTTTGTTCAGGCGTTCGACGTCAACATGGTCAAGCCCCCAGGCGTCGGAGCCTTCCAGCTCGCGCATGCAGGCACTTAAGCGCAGATAGCCGCCAGGTTTCAGCAGGTCGGTTGCCATAGTAATAGGGCGAATACCAGTATCAAAAATATCGCGGATAGTCAGCTGACTGGCACCACCGGAATAAGAAATGGGCAGTTTGCCGTCAAAGGCGCGAGAGAGAACTGCTGCAACATTGATGGAGAGCGGGAACAGCGCACGGCCTGACATATACATCTCTTCACCAGGCAGTGCGCCTTTATTGTTGATGGTGCCGAGAGTGTTAGTCAGTTTTACGCCAAAGCCGAGTGATTTTTCTTTTGCCAGTACCATCAGGCGTTCCAGCATTTCCAACGCTTGCGTCAGCTTGAGGTCGTGATCAAATGACTCTTCTTTTAAGCCTATGTAACCGAAACCGCAGACATCGAGGATCTCACGAACACGCGCGTACCCCAGTAAGGTCGGGTTGAGTTTCACAAAGGTATTGAGCCCTTTTTCTTCCAGCATGTAGCGGCAAATGGCTTCGATTTCATGCGGAGGACAGCCGTGCATGGTGGAGAGGGTAACGCCTTGTACCATGCTGGTGGGGATGCGTGCCGGTAAGGCCTGCAGGCATTCGCGTTTTTCCTGCAATCCGTGGCGGGCTAAAAATGCGTCATCCTGGAGTAATTTATTCAGCGTATCGCGATATTGAGCGAATTTCGGATGGTCAGATGCATCCATCATATTGTCGATGAACTGTTGCATCGGCGGTTGCTTAATACCTTCGAGGTTATAACCGACGCTCATATTAAAGATGAACGATTTACCGGAATCAGAAGGCTGGAACATCGCTTCGAGAAGGTGCAGGGCAAACCAGGCTTTGAGGTATTCATCCCAGGCTTTAAGCAGGGTAAATTCGGTAGACCATTCGGTGTTAAAGCACTCGTCTTCGGCATCGATACAGGGCTTTTCCAGCTCCAGACGGTCAAGAATTTGGACGGTTTTTAGTTCGATGAAGCGCCCGCCAGTCAGCCAGGAAGTGACAATATTTTGCGCGAGCTGCGTGTGCGGGCCAGCGGCAGGGCCGACGGGAGTGGCACAGGTTTCACCGAAGACGCTAACAGTTTTACCTTTTACGGGTGAGTAAAACTGTTGCTCGGGAATACCAAAGATTGAGCGTTGTTGTTGGTATTCATCAAATATGCGCGTCAAAAGTTCCTCAAACGGAATGGGACGCATAATATCCCCCATAACCCTCTCCTTAGCTTATACAGATATCATTGAGTGACCGGTGTTGAGAAATCCGGTGGTTTAGGGGGATAGAGCAACAATCGCACCACTCTTGCCAGGTTTGGCGGGAAATATAAAAAAATGTGAGGCGGCTCGAAACTTAGGAGCTTTTTGTGAATGAACTCACAGGTGCCAAATGAGAATTAAAATCACTCCTGAAAATTATTATTGCCAGCCCATTTATCACTTTTTCTCTTTTCTCAAAATCAGTGATTCCTTATCATTATGATAAAGAGTGCTGGAGGGATTAAATATTTGAACGCAATCGTTTAACTACATTTTCTAAATTTTAGTATACCTTTTTTGCGCTGTAATAAAGTCGTCCGGAGTATCAATATCTAAAATTATTTCTGCATTTTCTATTTCGACGGAATAATGATCTCCCATAAGGAGTGCCTGACGCATATTGGTGATATTGGGACGCTGGATTGCCTGCATCAGGCATGGCTTTGACACTAAAATCGGATGGCCGGGAATGCCATTATGGAGTGGCAGTATTGCGCCATCATTTCGTAACGACCAGATTTTTCTAAAAATATCGATGGTGAGGGTAGGCATGTCACCGTGGGTGAGAAAACAATATTCTGTTTTTACCGCGGGTACTGCGGCCTTTACTGATGTGAGTAAACCCTGCGCATAATCTGGGTTGTGAATAATAGTGATATTGCTCTGGTTCGCATAACGTTCGTGCAGTTCATTACCACGATAGCCGGTGACTAAAATAATTCGGCTACAAAACTGCAACGCATTTTTGATACTTGTATCAAGAATTGTTCCCTGTTGCCAGGGTAACATCATTTTCCATTGCCCCATTCTTGATGATAATCCGGCAGCGGTAATTATACAGTCGATGGCTGACATAGTGGTTCCATTATTTATAGGGGCTAATAACGCCTGATAATTGCGTTACTTCCTGATGGATTAAGTTGGGGATAATTTATCCCAGAGAGGTCATAAAGACTCGTGAAAAGTATAGTTGACCCATCGGCATTATTCATTGATTTAGGCGCGCAGAAACGTCCCACTGTGATTTCTGTTGTTGGGGCTGGGGGGAAAACCAGCTTGCTTTTTTGGCTGGCAGAACTGCTCCAGGCTAGCGGCAGGCGTGTGTTAATCACTACGACGACACATATGTTTATGCCAACGTCTCACTGGCCCGTGGTTTTCTGTCGTGATCCCGCCATGCTTCCTCATGCGTCTCTTACATCCCCCATTTCATTTTGTTTTCACAGCTGGAAAGCGAACCAGGGAAAGGTGCAGGGATTTACGCCAGAAGCGATTGATGCACTGGTGCAACGACCAGAGTGTGACGTAATTCTCATTGAGGCAGATGGCTCGCGTGGAATGCCGTTAAAAGCGCCTGATGAGCACGAACCTTGCATACCTAAAAGCAGTTGCTGCGTGATTGCTGTGATGGGAGGACATATTTTGGGTGCAAAAGTGAGCACAGAAAATGTCCATCGCTGGTCGCAGTTTGCTGATATTACTGGGTTAACACCTGATGCACCCTTGCAACTGAGCGATCTCGTTGCGCTGGTTCGCCACCCTCAGGGCGCGTTTAAAAACGTACCGCAAGGTTGTCGGCGAGTCTGGTTCATTAACCGTTTTTCTCAATGTGAGAATGCGATTGCGCAAAGCGAGCTCCTTCAACCGCTGCAACAACACAACGTAGAGGCAATCTGGCTGGGCGATATACAAGAACATCCTGCAATCGCGCGCAGATTTGTGAATTAGCGGCCCGGGTATTCCGGGTTACTGAAAGGATATCCATTGAGGTTGGTATGAATATTTTCACAGAGGCTGCAAAACTCGAAGAGCAAAATTGTCCGTTTGCGATGGCGCAAATTGTAGATAGCCGAGGCTCTACTCCCCGCCATTCTGCACAAATGTTAGTGCGCGCCGATGGTTCTATCGTCGGTACAATTGGTGGAGGAATGGTTGAGCGGAAGGTGATTGAAGAGTCGCTTCAGGCATTGCAGGAACGTAAGCCGCGATTATTCCATGGACGTATGGCTCGTAACGGTGCGGATGCTGTCGGGTCAGATTGTGGAGGTGCAATGTCAGTATTTATCAGCGTCCATGGTATGCGTCCACGTCTGGTGTTGATTGGCGCGGGGCATGTCAACCGGGCGATAGCCCAGAGTGCGGCGCTATTAGGATTTGATATTGCCGTTGCCGATATTTATCGCGAAAGCCTTAATCCTGAATTATTCCCACCATCAACCACGCTTCTCCATGCTGAGTCGTTTGGTGCGGCAGTGGAAGCACTGGATATTCGCCCTGATAATTTTGTCCTGATTGCCACGAATAATCAGGATCGTGAAGCCCTCGACAAACTCATTGAACAGCCCATTGCATGGTTGGGGTTGCTGGCAAGTCGTCGCAAGGTTCAGCTTTTCCTGCGTCAATTGCGTGAGAAAGGCGTGGCTGAAGAACATATTGCCCGTTTACATGCGCCTGTTGGTTACAACATAGGTGCGGAAACGCCGCAGGAGATCGCCATCAGCGTGCTGGCAGAAATATTACAGGTGAAAAATAACGCGCCGGGTGGGCTGATGATGAAACCTTCTCATCCTTCCGGACACCAGCTGGTGGTGATTCGCGGTGCGGGGGATATCGCCAGTGGTGTGGCGCTACGTCTGTATCATGCGGGTTTTAAAGTGATCATGCTGGAAGTGGAAAAACCGACAGTGATTCGTTGTACCGTGGCGTTTGCCCAGGCCGTGTTCGATGGCGAAATGACGGTCGAAGGCGTCACTGCCCGCCTGGCAACCAGCTCTGCGGAAGCGATGAAACTTACCGAACGCGGATTCATCCCTGTGATGGTAGATCCCGCCTGTTCATTGCTTGATGAACTGAAACCGCTTTGCGTGGTGGACGCTATTCTGGCGAAACAGAATTTGGGGACGCGGGCAGATATGGCACCAGTAACAATCGCGCTTGGGCCGGGCTTTATTGCAGGGAAGGATTGTCATGCGGTAATTGAAACAAATCGCGGGCACTGGCTCGGTCAGGTGATTTACTCTGGTTGTGCGCAGGAGAATACCGGTGTTCCTGGCAATATTATGGGGCATACCACCCGACGGGTGATCCGTGCTCCTGCTGCAGGCATTATGCGATCCAACGTGAAATTAGGCGATCTGGTGAAAGAGGGCGATGTGATTGCCTGGATTGGTGAGCATGAAATTAAAGCACCGTTGACGGGGATGGTGCGTGGCTTGTTGAACGACGGACTAGCAGTGGTCGGTGGTTTTAAAATTGGTGATATCGATCCTCGTGGTGAAACGGCTGATTTCACCAGCGTTTCTGATAAAGCCCGGGCGATTGGCGGCGGCGTACTTGAGGCGTTAATGATGTTGATGCATCAGGGTGTTAAAGCGACGAAAGAAGTGCTGGAAGTGGCTTAAATGAAAATGGCCGGATGGTATTTACCCACCCGGCCTTTAAATTACTGACAAATCACCGTTCCGGTTTTGCCTTCAATCCCTTCTTTCGCTTTGCTCAATACGGTAATCAGTGCTTCACGACCTGCGCGAGAGCGAGCAAACGAGGCGGCAGCTTCCACTTTAGGCAGCATAGAACCTTTCGCAAAATGACCTTCTTCGATAAAGCGTTCAGCATCACTTAATGACAGGCGATCGAGCCACTGTTCATTCTCTTTACCGAAGTTAATGGCCACTTTTTCTACCGCAGTCAGAATGATCAGCATATCGGCATCAATCATTTCTGCTAAACGGGCGCTGGCCCAGTCTTTATCGATAACCGCACTGGCACCACGCAGGTGGTTACCTTCACGAATAACAGGGATACCACCACCGCCAACGGTGATCACCACCTGGCCTGCATCTACCAACGCTTTAACCGTTTCTTTTTCAATGATATCAACCGGTTTTGGCGAGGCAACAACACGGCGATAGCCGCGACCAGCATCTTCTTTCAGAGTGTAACCCTGTTTTGTCAGTTGCTCTGCTTCTTGCTCGGTAAAGAACGAACCGATCGGCTTGGTCGGGTTGAGGAATGCCGGATCGTTAGCGTCGACTTCGACCTGGGTAACCAGCGTTGCTACAGGTTTATTAATGCCACGAGAAAGCAGTTCTTCTCTTAAGGCATTTTGTAGATCGTAACCAATATAACCCTGGCTTAAGGCAACACAGACAGACATCGGCAGCATTGGCGAGTGCGCTTCAGTTTTTGCGGCAGCTTCAAAGGCCTGGTTAATCATGCCCACCTGCGGCCCGTTACCATGAGTGACGATGACCTCATGTCCCTGGGCAATTAAATCAACAATTGCCTGAGAAGTAATTTTTACCGCTTTCATTTGTCCGGCCAGGTCATCGCCCAGCGCATTCCCGCCCAGGGCGAGAACAATTTTCTTACTCATTTTTCCTCACTCATCATTCTTGATTGTGTATAGATCCCTGGCAGTGGTTAGAGCACGGGAGGGACAAACGGTTTGCGTCGCAGGAATCGACCTCGCCCGGCTTTGCCTGTAAAGGTGCCGTCACAGAAAATCGTTTCACCACGGGATAAGGTTCTGACAATCGCGCCCTGACAGGTAAAACCCTCCCATGGCGAGTAGTCGGCGTTGTCGTGGAGATGGCGATGCTGAATTTGTTGGCTCTGACGTGGGTCGATAATCACCACGTCGCCATCGGAACCGGGCGCTAATAATCCTTTTTGCGGCCACAGGCCAAACAGCCTGGCGGGCATTGCGCTGGTTAATTCAACAAAGCGTTCCGGTGTTATACGTCCCGTCATCACGCCACTGGAAAACAGTAACTGCATGCGGTTTTCCACACCGGGTAAGCCATTTGGGCAGCGACTGAAATCGCCTTTAGAAATTTGCAGGCGTTGAGCCATCGAGAAGGTGCAGTGATCGGTTGCCACCACGTCAATCGCACCATCGCTGATGCCACACCACAGTTTGTCCTGCTCGCGTACGTTACGCAGCGGTGGGCTAAGAATGAACTTCATGCCATCTTCTGTATCGTAACTGCGTTCGTCCAACAGGAGATATTGTGGGCAGGTTTCAACCCAGACTGGCTGGTGATTCGCACGGGCAAGACGCAGATAATCCAGACCTAAGCCGTTAGACAGGTGCACGATATAGAGCGGGGCGTTACCGGCAATTTGTGCCAGGTTAATCATGCGGGCGATGGCTTCCGCTTCGCATTCCAGAGGGCGACTCAAGGCGTGATAGCGCGGCGCGGTTAACCCTGCGGCAATAAACTCCGCCCGCTTGCTGGCGATAGCCGCATCATTTTCCGGGTGCACGGTGGTCAGCGCGCCGGATTCATGCAAGCGGCGTAATGCCTGCAACACTTCATCATCGTTGAGTTTGTATTGATAGGTTAAATAGAGTTTAAAACTGCTCAGCCCTTCCTCGACCATCATCGGGATTTCGTCGAGGATGGCGTGATTAATGTGCTGGATCACACCGTGAAAGCTGTAGTCGATGACCGCCTTATGGGCGGCATAACCACGATAAACCTCCAGTTGATGGCGTAACCGGCAGCCATTCGGGCCAAATCCCATATGGTCAATAATGGTTGTTGTACCGCCACACGCAGCTGCGCGGGTACCGGTAAAAAAATCATCACAACTGCGCGCGATGCCGACATCAATATTGAAATGCGTATGGACATCCACGCCGCCAGGGAAAACGTAACAGCCAGTGGCATCAATTTCTTCATACGGGAGCTGTGGCGAAATATTGTTGCCCAACTGGCGAACAATCCCGCTTTCAATCAGCAAATCCTGTTTGGCTTGTCCATCTGCGTTAACGACAGTGCCGTTTTTGATCAATACGCGCATAGCAAACTCCAAAAACCCTCCGGCGAACCGGAGGGGAATAAGTGAAGAGTAATTATTCGGTTGCCAGCCAGCTTAACGGGATTGCAGCGTACATCGCGGCACAGGTCACCAGGTGAGATTTCCAGGTTTTTTCGTTAGGTGCATGCGCTTCAGGTTCTTTACCCGGGCCAAAGCCGATCACCGGAATGCCGTGACGGCCCATGATAGATACGCCGTTAGTTGAGAAGGTCCACTTATCAACAACCGGCGCTTTGCCAAACAGACCTTCGTAGGCATTCACCAGTGCTTTAACGGTGAAGTGATCTTCTTCCACTTTCCAGGTCGGGAAGTAGCATTCGGTTGGGTAAACCAGGCCAGTCCAGGACGGACGGTCGTAGTTGTACATAGAAACAACCGCGTTAGCTTTCTGTACTGCAGGCAGGGCGCGGATTTCGTCCAGCGCGCCTTCCCAGGTTTCGCCCCAGGTCAGACGGCGGTCAATAGAGACGGCGCAGCTATCTGCTACAGCGCAACGGCTTGGGGATGTGAAGAAGATTTCAGAAACGGTGAGGGTGCCTTTGCCGAGGAATTCGTCATAACCCAGACGTTGGGAGAGTTCTTGTAATTCGCCAAGAATCGGACCCATTTTGAAAATGGCGTTGTCACCGCGTTCTGGTGCAGAACCGTGGCAGCTAACACCCTGAACATCAATACGAATTTCCATACGACCGCGCTGACCACGGTATACCTGGCAGTCGGTTGGTTCGGTACTGACCACAAATTCCGGGCGAATGCCGGATTGTTCAATAATGTACTGCCAGCACAGGCCGTCGCAGTCTTCTTCCTGCACAGTACCGGTAACCAGCAGGGTATATTCATCTTCCAGACCGAGGTCTTTAATGATTTTACCGGCATAAACCATAGATGCCATGCCGCCTTCCTGGTCGGAAGTACCGCGACCACCGATCAGCTCATCAGTTTCCATGCCTTCGTACGGATCGAAGTCCCAGTTTTTGATGTTGCCAATGCCGACGGTATCGATATGAGCGTCCATTGCCACCAGACGCGGGCCGTGGCCGATATAACCGAGAACGTTGCCCATCGGGTCGATTTCAACTTTATCGAAGCCGACTTTTTCCATCTCTTCTTTAATACGATGTACTACGCGTTTTTCGTCGCAGCTTTCACTGGGAATAGCAACCATGTCGCGCAGGAAGCGAGTCATGTCCGCCTGGTAATCTTTTGCTTTTTCAAGAATCAGTTTGAATGGAATATTCTTAGCCATTATTTTTCTCCAGATTTTTTACTCCCCGTTTTGCAGGGAGCAGTTCCAATAGGGTGATTAAGGTGCTACAGCGTGTTTGCCTTCCCAGACAACTTCGCGGTAGTGCTTCACGTCGGTGTCGCCTTCAGTGCTGATAACCAGCACTACGGCATCTTTGTTCAGCGCCAGTTTTTCCATCAGGCTTTGACGTTGCGGGTGATAATGAACCGCTGCGAGAACGCCCAAACCGACAGCGCCGGATTCACCGGAGATGATGCGCGGGTCATTGCCGTACGGATTACCCAGCACACGCATACCTAATGCGGCAACGCTGTCCTGGCAGGAGATGAATTGGGTGGCGCAGTTACGTAGGATTTCCCAGCCCAGCGGGTTAGGTTCGCCGCAGGCCAGGCCCGCCATGATGGTGGCCATATCACCGCCAACGTTGACGATGTCGCCTTTGACGCCGGAGCGATAAATACAGTCAGCTTTGTCAGGTTCAACAATAATGCTGTGCAGATTTTGCGGGCTGTAGACGTCGACCAGATAACCCAGCACACCACCGGCCATTGCACCGACACCGGCTTGCAGCAGAACGTGTGTCGGGGTTACGCCCATTTCACGCATTTGCTCGACGGCTTCATCTGCCAGTGTTGCGTAGCCTTGCATGATCCAGGTTGGGATTTTGGTGTAACCTTCCCATGCTGTGTCCTGTACCACTTCCCAGCCGTGCTGCTGCGCGTGTTGCATGGTCAGGCGAACGGTATCGTCATAGTTCATATCCGTGACGATGCACTCGGCACCGAGGTTCAGAATGGCGTCAACGCGTTCCTGAGCAGAACCTTTCGGCATGTAAATCACCGCATTCTGTCCGAGTTGCTGTGCTGCCCACGCCACACCGCGCCCGTGGTTGCCGTCGGTGGTGGTCGCGAAAGTCATTTTTTCGCCGATGGCATTTTTCAGGTGCTCAAATGACAGCGTTTCGATATCAAGATGATATTTTTCGCACAATAATTGAGCGATGGCGTATGCACCGCCGAGCATTTTGAAGGCGTTCAGACCGAATCGTTTTGATTCGTCTTTGACGAGAATTTTCTTCACACCAAAAAGGTTTGCGAGATCGTCCAGCGCACAAAGCGGTGTTGGGCGATAACCAGCAATTTTCTGGTGGAACTGGCGCGCCAGTTTGGCCTGGCTTTGCGAAAAGAGCGGTGATGTTTCGCCGTTGAAAAATTTGTTATCGGCGATATCAATCTTCAATGAGAAAACGGACATATCCTATCCTTTTGGCCTCTGGAAATAGAGGGCCGACCAGCTGATCGGCCCGAGGGGTTATTTCACGCGTTCTTGCGCTTCTTTCAGCAGTTGCTCGAGCAGTGCACCTGGTTTGGCGTATTTACGGGACAGGATCATCGCGGCGATGATATAAGGCTTCCAGCTGGCTTCTTTGTAGGTTGCGATACGGTATTTTTCGAATACGCCTTCAGTCACTTCACCTTCTTTACAGGATACGCCGCTGATATCAGCTGGAAGGCAGTGCATGTACAGGGCTTCGCCATCACGGGTCAGTTCCATCATCTCTTCAGTACAATGCCAGTCTTTGTGTTGCGCGTTCTGTGCCAGACACTGTTTTTCCAGTGCTTTTAAGCCTTCGTGGTCGTTCGCACGCAGCAATTCAGTACGCTCTTCCATCACTTTGTAAGGTGCCCATGACTTCGGATAAACGATGTCTGCGTCTTTGAAGGCTTCTTCCATGCTGGTGACCTGACGGAAGCTACCACCGGATGCTTTAGCATTGTTTTTCGCCACTTCAACCACATCCGGGATCAGGTCGTAGCCTTCCGGATGGGCCAGGGTGACATCCATACCGAAGCGAGTCATCAGACCGATGATGCCTTGTGGTACAGAGAGCGGTTTGCCATAGCTTGGGGAGTAGGCCCAGGTCATGGCGATTTTTTTACCTTTCAGGTTTTCCAGTGAACCAAAGTGTTCACGTAACCATGCCAGGTCAGCCATTGACTGAGTCGGGTGGTCAATATCGCATTGCAGGTTCACTAAAGCCGGACGTTGCGGCAGCACACCCTGCTTGTAACCGTCATCAAGTGCAGCGCCAACTTCACGCATATAGGCGTTGCCTGCGCCCAGATACATATCGTCACGAATACCGATGGCATCGGCGCAGAAGGAGATCATATTGGCGGTTTCACGCACGGTTTCGCCGTGAGCGATTTGTGATTTGCCTTCGTCGAGATCTTGCTGTGCAAGGCCGAGCAGGTTAAGCGCGGAAGCATAAGAGAAGCGGGTACGGGTGGAGTTGTCGCGGAATACGGAAATACCTAATCCACTATTAAAGACTTTGGTTGAGATGTTTTCAGCACGCAGTGCTTTTAATGCTGCGGCAACGTCCAGTACTTGTTTCAGTTCATCTGGCGTCTGTTCCCACGTTAACAAAAAATCTTTCTCGTGAAGGTGAGAGGTCAGCGAATTGATATCCTTAATCAGCTCATTAACAGTTTTCATCATAAAGTCCCGGTAGTGGAATGACAGGCAAAGAGGTTTATTTCACTGTGACTTGCCAAAGTGATTGGTGTTTTCACAGCTATACCTGGGACTAACAATAACTGTGCCAGAATTATCCAAGCGGCTGCAAAAGACTAATTTGACGGGTAATGTGTGGGGTTGATCACAAATTGATGCCAGCTTCTGGTTGTTTGTAAAATACGAAAACGTTTGGCTTTTTTATCGCGTTATTTATTTGCTGCTAAGTATCAGAAATAAGATAAAGGGGCAGGTTATCCCTCGTCAGTTTGATAAACTCACCGCCGTAATTCTCATATTGATATAGAAATGTGATATCTCTTCCATAATTTCATTAGAAAGTGATAAAAATCTTATGTTTTTATCAAAGCCAATTTCGCCTGAGTTAATATCATCATGATCTATGAACCATCAACGTCTTCAATGATCGACTTTTAAGTAAGTCTGGAAGGTAAAGCTATGGAGCTTGCTACTACGCAGTCAGTATTGATGCAAATTCAACCGACAATTCAGCGTTTTGCCAGAATGCTTGCCAGCGTTTTGCAGCTTGAGGTTGAGATCGTTGATGAAAACTTGTGTCGCGTCGCCGGAACGGGCGCGTATGGGAAGTTTCTTGGTCGCCAGTTGAGCGGCAACTCACGCCTGCTCCGCCACGTCCTGGAAACGAAAACTGAAAAAGTTGTGACACAGTCTCGCTTCGATCCCCTTTGTGAAGGTTGCGATAGTAAAGAAAATTGCCGCGAAAAAGCATTTCTGGGTACGCCTGTCATTTTACAGGATCGTTGTGTTGGGGTGATAAGTTTGATTGCCGTTACCCACGAGCAACAAGAGCATATTAGTGATAATTTACGCGAATTTTCTGATTACGTTCGCCATATATCCACCATTTTTGTTTCGAAACTTCTGGAGGATCAGGGACCAGGAGATAACATCAGTAAAATATTCGCGACCATGATCGATAATATGGATCAGGGTGTATTAGTTGTTGATGACGATAATCGGGTTCAGTTTGTTAATCAGACAGCCTTAAAAACACTCGGTGTTGTGCAAAATAATATTATTGGGAAACCTATCCGTTTCAGACCATTAACATTTGAGAGTAATTTTACCCATGGACATATGCAGCATATTGTTTCGTGGGACGATAAAAGTGAGTTAATCATTGGTCAATTGCATAACATTCAGGGCCGACAATTATTTTTAATGGCGTTTCACCAATCGCATACCAGTTTTTCTGTAGCAAATGCACCTGATGAACCGCATATTGAACAATTGGTTGGCGAGTGCCGTGTTATGCGGCAATTAAAACGACTCATTAGCCGTATTGCACCCAGCCCATCCAGCGTTATGGTGGTTGGTGAAAGCGGCACGGGTAAAGAAGTCGTCGCCCGTGCAATCCATAAGTTGAGCGGAAGACGGAATAAACCTTTTATTGCTATCAACTGTGCCGCGATTCCGGAGCAGCTTCTGGAGAGCGAACTGTTCGGTTATGTTAAAGGCGCATTTACTGGCGCTTCTGCCAACGGTAAAACAGGGTTGATTCAGGCGGCGAATACGGGCACGCTGTTTCTCGATGAAATAGGTGATATGCCATTAATGTTGCAGGCTAAATTACTGCGCGCTATTGAGGCACGTGAAATTCTGCCGATTGGTGCCAGTAGCCCAATACAAGTCGACATTCGCATCATTTCTGCAACTAACCAGAATTTGGCCCAGTTCATTGCCGAAGGTAAATTCCGCGAAGATCTCTTCTACCGACTTAATGTTATCCCGATAACTCTTCCACCGCTGCGTGAACGCCAGGAAGATATTGAACTACTGGTGCATTACTTTTTACATCTGCATACCCGTCGTCTGGGATCGGTTTATCCTGGCATTGCTCCTGATGTCGTCGAAATATTGCGTAAGCATCGTTGGCCCGGAAACCTGCGCGAGTTAAGCAATTTGATGGAATATCTGGTTAACGTTGTTCCTTCAGGTGAAGTTATCGATAGCACGCTATTGCCGCCAAATCTGCTGAATAATGGCACAACGGAACAAAGTGATGTAACAGAGGTCAGCGAGGCGCACCTGGCACTCGATGATGCGGGCGGCACGGCGCTGGAGGAGATGGAAAAGCAAATGATCCGCGAGGCGCTTTCACGTCATAACAGCAAGAAGCAAGTTGCTGATGAACTGGGCATCGGTATTGCTACGCTCTATCGCAAGATTAAGAAATATGAGTTGTTAAACACATAACCTCAGTGAATCCGGCCTGAATTCAGGCCGGATATCCTTTTACTTCGTTTTCTCGCAATCCAGAACTGTATTTACAATCATCTGATACCCCGTGCAGCGACAAAGATTTCCCGCCAGACCGCGACGAATTTCCGTAATGGTTAATGGCTTCTCGCGCGGCTTTGCCAGCATTGCCGTGGTAGCCATAATCAGGCCAGGCGTACAAAACCCGCACTGCACCGCGCCGGATTTCGCATAAGCCTGCTGAACATGAGAAAGTTTTCCGCCTTTCGCTTCACCTTCCAGCGTGCGGATCTCTTTTCCTTCAGCCCAGGCGGCAAGGTATAAGCAACTGTCTATTGCTGTGCCGTCGACCAGCACCGTACAGGCACCACATTCACCCACGCAGCACCCTTGTTTGACACTTAACAGTCCTTGATCGCGGAGTAATTCCGAGAGCGGCATGCCTGGTGCGGCGTGAAGCTGAAAAGGCATCCCGTTAATGGTGCATTCGATGGTAATTGTTTCGCTGTGATTCATTGCAATTTTCCCCCCGCCGCGGCGACGGCTTCGCTAATCACTTTTTTGGTCATCGTCTGGATGAGATGCAGACGAAACTCTTTACTGGCCCGCCATGAAGAACGCGGGGCGACATCTTGCAGGACAGATTCGCTGATAGCTTCCAGCGTTTGCAGGTTTAATGGCGCATTTTGTGCAGTCTGTTCGGCATGTTGGCAGCGAATCGGCGTTGGCGCGGCAACACCAAATGCCAGACGTAATTCGCTGAAATTGCCGTTATCCAGTCGGCAATGTGCGGCGCAGCCAATCGTTGAAATATCCATTGCGTCGCGCATGGCATATTTAAAATGCGCGCTGCCCGCGTGTTCTTTCGGCTGGGGCGGAAAGTGAAAGGCGACAAGGATTTCGTCATGCTCAAGAGACACTTTGCCCGGTCCGGTGTGAAAGCCATTAATCGGGACGAAACGAACACCGCGCGGGGAGTGGATCTCCAGTTTCGCGTCATAAATCAGCGTTGGCGTGGCAGAATCTGCGCTGGTGGCACCGTTGCAAATATTTCCACCGTAGGTAGCGACATTACGGATCTGTGGTCCAGCAATGGACGAGGCCGCAGCACATAACGCCGGGAGATGACGTTGAGTTACAGGATCTTCAATGAGCTGGGTAAATGTCGTTGCAGAGCCGATACGTAGTGAGCCATCTTCCGCCAGCGTAATTCCCCGCAGCTCCGCCAGATTGTGAATATCAACAATATGGCGATAACGGTCATTGTGATGGTGGAGCTGAATCAGTACGTCAGTGCCACCGGCGAGCAATTTGGCCTGCGGGTTGTCAGTCAGCAAGTTGATGGCATCGGCAAGGGTTGCTGCGCGATGGTAAGAAGCAAAATCAAACATGATGTTATCCTCAAATCAATCCTGCCAGATGGAACTCTTCATATAACCGTTTTGGCGTCAGCGGCAGTGTATTGATTGCAACACCGGTAGCCATCTTCACCGCGTTACGAATAGCAGCGGCAACAGGAATTATTGGTGGCTCACCCAGTGACTTATGTCCGTATGCGGATTGCGGCTCATTGATTTCGACGAACGCGCTTTCCAGTTGTGGCAGATCCGGCATGGTGGGCATTTTGTAATCCAGCAGGTTGGGGTTACGGACCACGCCGCTTTTCGCATCAATGATCATCTCTTCAAATAGCGCCCAGCCAATGCCCATTCCCATTCCGCCGTGTACCTGACCTTCTGCCAGTAGCGGATTAAGAATATGGCCCGAATCATGAACGTTGAGGATGCGGTTGATGGTGACTTTGCACAGCGCAATATCGATCGTCAGATCAACAAAGGTACAGCCAAACGCTGGTGGGTTAGTGGTGGTTTTGATGGAGCTTTCGGCAGAGAGCTGCCCGCCGCGTTCAGGGTGGTAGAAGGCATCCATCGCCAAATCTTTTAACGACATTAACGGCTCTTCCGGTCGTTCAACCAGCACGATATGGCCTTTTATCAAGGTAAGATTCATCGCTGACTGATGTAGCATGACAGCGGCGTGAGCGATGATTTTCTCCTTTAATAACAGTGCCGCACTGCGCAGCGCAGGCGCGGCAACATAGCTCTGGCGTGAGGCAAATGCACCGGGATCGAACGGCGTAATGTCGGTATCTTGGGTTGAAATAACGCGAACGTCGCTGACCGGAACCCCCACGGTTTCTGCCACCATTTGCGAGAAGACAGTGTCGGCACCCTGACCGATTTCTGTCGCGCCGCTTTGCACGTTGATGGTTCCATCCTGATTCATCAACAGGCGCGCGCCTGCTATTTCTACGCCGACAGGCCAGGTGTTAGAGGTGTAGCTAAAACAGGCGACGCCAACGCCGCGGCGTAAATTGCCTTGCTGGTTCTGGCACTCTGCACGGCGTTTTTCCCATTCAAAGATTTTCCGGCCTTTTTCAAGACACTCCGGCAACCCTGCGCTGTAAATACGTTTTCCTGTGAGCGGATTAGCATCTCCTTCGCGGGCGGCGTTGCGTAAACGAATTTCAACAGGATCAATACCTAACGCTGTCGCGGCGTCATCAAGCATAGACTCAACGGCAAATACGACTTGTGGCGCGCCATAACCACGCATCGCACCAGCCGAGGGGAGGTTGGTATAGCAGGTCTTTGAACTGTAAGCGTAGGCACAACGAGGATAAAGGTAAGCGACTTTATTCCCTCCCGCAGAAGCGATGGAGTGCCCGTGAGATGCATAAGCGCCGGTGTTAGACAGAACATCCAGACTATAACCTTTCAATGTTCCGTCGCGGTTCACGCCCATTTGCCCGTCAATAGTGAAAGCGTGGCGGGTACGGGTTGCGAGGAAACATTCTTCACGACTAAGGGAAACTTTCACCGGAATGCCGCCAAGCTTGCTGGTCAGGAATGCCGCCACTGGCTCTTCCAGTACATCCTGTTTATTACCAAAACCGCCACCGACAAACGGTTTGATGACTCGTACGCATGACCAGGGAATATTCAGCGCCTGACCAACCACACGGCGAACAATGTGCGGGATCTGGGTGCTGGAAACGATGGTAATTCGCGAGTCATCCTCCATCCATGCCAGCGATGTCACGCTTTCCATGTGACAATGTTGAATGACCGGCGTCTGATAGTGCCCCTGTACCTGGTAGTCGGCGGCATCGATTGTTTGTTGGACATTGCCCGTCGACATCGTGCTTTGTTTTAGTAAATTGCCGCCGTTATGGATTGGTTCAGCGTCATCAGCCAGCGCCGCTTCTGGGGTGGTGATAACGGGTAATTCTTGCCACTCAATGCTGACCAATTGCGCCGCTTTTTCTGCCGTGAGTTCATCACGGGCCACGACGATGGCAACGGCGTCTCCATGGTGACGAACATGGCGAGTTAGCAGTGCGCGATCGGCGGTATCGCGCTTGTTTTCGTCAAGTGTCCAGGCATGCCCAGCTGTAGCGAATGGGATATCAGGTACATCTTCCCAGGTAAAAATCGCCAGTACGCCTGGTAAACTTCTGGCTTGTTCATCATTAATACTTACGGCATAACCATGTGCGATAGGGCTACGTACATATTTCGCGTAACACATGCCCGCCATAACATAATCGTCAGTATATCGTGCCCGCCCGGTGACCTTAGCAATGGCATCGACGCGCATGCAAGATTCACCCGTAGCGGTTGCTTCCCGCGCTTCCATAGAAATCCCCTCGATTTGAACATTTGGTTCTTATGGCAAAGATTTAGTCTAAGCAGGCAAGATTTACGCCAGAAACGACGATAAGCGTTAGGGGAGGAAGGAAGTGTGATGACGTTAAAAAAACACAGATATGATACGAAACAGGACTCTGAATAGGGGCAGTGATACGTATCAATATGAGTGGCGATAAAATCAATGTGATAAATCAGGATTATTACGCATCAGGATGGGAAATAGGGTAAAAAAGTCAGGAAATTCGATACCTCTGCAGCGAATATTTTGCTGATGATACTTCCCTTTGCCAAATGAAATTAACCTCTTTCTCTATTACCGCGTTTTTCGAGAAGCAAGAGATTGGGTATCCAGAGGCTGGCTGCTATGATATGGCGTCTTGTTTTTTAAGCGAGGAAAGATTTTGAGTGCGGGACGCCTGAATAAAAAATCTCTGGGTATCGTGATGTTGTTATCGGTTGGACTGCTTTTGGCGGGCTGCTCGGGTAGCAAGTCATCCGATACAGGAACGTATTCCGGCTCCGTTTACACCGTGAAACGGGGGGATACGCTATATCGTATTTCGCGCACCACGGGAACCAGCGTAAAAGAGCTGGCGCGACTGAACGGCATTTCCCCCCCTTACACCATTGAAGTTGGTCAGAAACTAAAACTGGGTGGGGCGAAAAGTAGCAGTACACGTAAATCAACCGCCAAATCAACGACCAAAACCGCATCGGTTATACCGTCATCAGCAGTACCGAAATCTTCCTGGCCGCCAGTAGGGCAACGTTGTTGGTTATGGCCAACGACAGGGAAAGTTATCATGCCGTATTCGACAGCTGATGGCGGCAATAAAGGGATTGATATCTCAGCTCCACGGGGTACACCTATTTACGCCGCGGGTGCAGGAAAGGTGGTGTATGTGGGCAACCAGCTGCGTGGCTACGGTAATCTCATCATGATTAAACACAGTGAAGATTACATTACGGCTTACGCCCATAATGACACGATGCTGGTAAATAATGGGCAAAGCGTGAAGGCTGGGCAAAAAATCGCCACTATGGGGAGCACTGATGCGGCATCGGTTCGCCTGCATTTCCAGATTCGTTACCGTGCTACGGCAATTGATCCGCTGCGTTACTTGCCGCCTCAGGGCAGCAAGCCAAAATGCTGATGGCGAATTAATCAGCAGTCAGCAGCGCGGCACTTGCTAAGGAGAGCGTAAGGTTTATAATGCCTTACGCATCTCGAAGCGGGCGTAGTTCAATGGTAGAACGAGAGCTTCCCAAGCTCTATACGAGGGTTCGATTCCCTTCGCCCGCTCCAATTTATCTTCACCTCATCAACCTGCCATTTTTGTTGTATCTGATTTTCTATATTATCTTAATTCAATCGCTTCAGACTTTTCGCAATCGCCGTAATACTTCCCCATTTTTTTGTAAATAAAAGCGTTTACGCAATGCAATCCATTTGTAACAACCCAGGTAAAATACCTTATTTTCAAGTT
The DNA here is from genome assembly GCF_046486065.1 of Escherichia sp. WS547. Taxonomy (NCBI): domain Bacteria; kingdom Pseudomonadati; phylum Pseudomonadota; class Gammaproteobacteria; order Enterobacterales; family Enterobacteriaceae; genus Escherichia; species Escherichia sp. WS547. Next base: position 80,508 of record NZ_JBJQMA010000004.1, read on the forward strand.
GTTAAATAAGTGGTTATCTACGCTTTTAACAAACGATTGATGGAATCTTTTATGAAAGGGAAATCTACATTAACTCTTCTGCTCGCTGGTATATTTTCATGCGGCACATGCCAGGCGACAGGGGCAGAAGTGACGAGTGAATCTGTATTTAACATTCTTAATTCCACGGGGGCAGCAACTGATAAAAGTTATTTATCGTTAAATCCAGATAAGTATCCTAATTATCGTCTTCTGATTCACTCAGCCAAATTAAAAAATGAAATAAAGAGCCACTATACCAAAGACGAAATTCAAGGATTGTTAACATTAACAGAAAATACACGAAAGTTAACGTTGACGGAGAAACCCTGGGGAACATTTATTCTTGCTTCTACTTTCGAAGATGACAAAACAGCGGCAGAAACCCACTATGATGCTGTCTGGCTGAGGGATAGTTTATGGGGCTATATGGCATTAGTATCAGATCAGGGAAATAGTGTAGCCGCAAAAAAGGTTCTGCTCACTCTGTGGGATTATATGTCTACGCCCGACCAGATTAAGCGGATGCAGGACGTCATTAGCAACCCAAAACGACTGGATGGAATTTCCGGGCAAATGAATGCTGTGCATATCCGATTTGACAGCAACTCCCCCGTGATGGCAGATGTGCAGGAAGAAGGCAAGCCGCAGCTGTGGAACCATAAACAAAATGATGCGTTAGGTCTTTATCTTGATCTCCTTATACAAGCAATCGACACTGGTACTATTAATGCTGAAGATTGGCAAAAAGGTGACCGATTAATATCGATTGCGCTGTTGGTTGCTTATCTGGATAAAGCCAATTTCTATGTTATGGAAGATTCTGGAGCGTGGGAAGAAGATGCCCGATTAAACACATCTTCCGTTGCACTGGTGACCTCAGGACTGGAACGTTTGTCGAACTTACTCTCGAAGAAAGACTCTGTTTTTATCTCTGATTTACTACGCGAAGCTAAAGCCAATGAACTGGATGAACCACTTTCAACAACGAGGTTGAACCACCTCATAGATAAAGGTTATGAAAGAATAACGTTACAGCTTGATTTAGGGGGAGAATCCCCAGGTTATCTGGAAAAAGATAAACATTACAGAGAAGCCGATGCGGCTTTACTTAATGTTATTTATCCTGCAAATCTTTCAAAGATAAATACCAGAAGAAAAGAGCAAGTTCTAAAAATAGTTAAAAAACTAGCAGGTCCGTATGGTATAAAAAGATACGAGAAGGATAATTATCAGTCGGCAAATTTTTGGTTCAATGATATTAAAACTGATACCGATCAAAATTCACATGCGAAAAGAGAAATGAGCTTCATTCCATCAACAGAAGCAGAATGGTTTTTTGACTCATGGTATGCAAAATCAGCAGCAATTGTTTATAAAGAATCAAGAAAAGAAGAGTATTTGAATGACTCAGTGCAATTTATGAATAGATCATTGGCCCAAATAACAGGCGAGAATATGATTGGTGCAAATGGCAGGAGTGTACCTGAAATGGCACTTCCCGAAAGCTATAACTATATCCACAAGTCGGGAACTTTGCATGAAGCGCCAAGCCCTATCATTCCGCTAAATTGGTCGAAAGCTTCAATGACTCTCATGTTGAAAGAGATGTCCAACCTTATCAATGATGAGGGAATTAAATAGTTTTCATAATGAGGCGGTCCTGGATTAAAAGGACCGCTCAAAGAGAAATCGTAAGGGAGGTAAAAGTGATCAATAAATTACTGTTAGCTTACCTGATAGGTCTGGTTGTGACATCGACCTTAATATTTATCTTCTCGGAAGAAAAAGTAACATATCGGTTGTTTGCTGCAGTAATTACAGGGTTGACCTGGCCGCTTAGCCTCATTCCATCCATCATAAGTCTCATGATTCGTAAATCCGACTAACAAGAAAATTATATGAACGATTAAGAAAAATAGAATCGAAAAAGAGAATAAAATATATGCAGGGAGTAACAAAACACTCGCAGTGCGTTAATGTGTAACTAACAAATATGATTTTTATTGAAAATAGTCACCAAACAAGTGTTATAAGAAATACGGGGTATGTTTAAGTAAAACATATCAACAGTTGCAATTCTGTATATGGACAGAATGACTTACTACTGTAAGTAGCTGATAGCTATTCGCTCATAACAAAATCATTATTTTATAAATAGGAATCATCACTTTTTAATCATGTTTTTATTGCAAGTTTATGGAGAATGAGAATATGGAATAAGGAGATGAAACATGATTGAAGAAGGGCTGTTACTTCCAATGAATGTTTTGCTTCAAGGACAGAAGTTAACCCTACTGGACCCTGAAATGTGGTTCTTACGGGGAAATGAAAACAAGGATGTAACCCTTGTTATTACGATCGGTAATAACCATCAAAAATTAATGGTAGTGGAAGATATATTACTGCTCATTGACCGAAGCCAAATTGAGGTAACTGCAGGGAAAGTAATTTATCATCCACTTCGCATTGATATCCTGAGTAAATTATTAGCTTTTATAGATGAATCAACGGGGAGTGTGGAAAGGGAACACCATGAGTTGTTTGCTGATGCCTTGCCCTTTGCATCAGAAGTTGTGCTATTCAGTAAAGTTGCAAGTGAAGCCTGGTTTTTAGCCACTTATCTGAGCAGCGATAATATTAATGAAATTCTGTTTCAGCATCTAAGAAAAACAGAATGCTATAAACTGGTTCGCTATTTATTATCGCAATCGCTCATACAGACTTCACTCTATGATCTTGGTGAACTTTACGGCGTATCGTATTCACATTTTCGCCGTTTATGTAGTTATGCATTGGGTGGTAAAGTTAAAACGGAATTATGTGGCTGGAGAGTTGCCAGAGCCGTGTTGGAAATCATTGAAGGAAACAGTGATATGACAACTATTGCGCATAAATATGGCTACTCATCCTCATCACACTTTTCAGCCGAAGTAAAAAGCCGGTTAGGAAAAACACCGAGAGAACTATGTAAAAAGTTATGAAAATAAAATTACGTATTACTATTATATTAATTTCAGCCTTATGCATTTTTAATGGATTATTGACTCCTGGTGCATATGCCGCAACAGCGAATGGATACGTAGCAAATAAAGAAAATCTACGTAGTTTTTTTGAAACGGTTTCATCATATGCGGGTAAGCCTACAATAGTAAGTAAGCTTGCCATGAAGAAACAGATCAGCGGAAATTTTGATTTAACCGAACCCTATGCCTTGATTGAACGCCTGTCGGCGCAGATGGGACTTATTTGGTACGATGATGGCAAAGCTATTTATATCTATGACTCATCAGAGATGCGTAATGCGCTGATTAATCTGAGAAAGGTATCGACGAATGAGTTTAATAATTTTTTAAAAAAATCGGGTCTGTATAACTCTCGTTATGAAATTAAAGGGGGCGGCAATGGTACTTTCTATGTATCGGGGCCACCAGTTTATGTTGACCTGGTCGTTAATGCTGCGAAATTAATGGAGCAAAACAGCGATGGCATCGAGATCGGACGAAATAAAGTAGGAATAATTCATCTGGTCAACACATTCGTTAATGATCGGACTTATGAATTACGTGGCGAAAAGATAGTTATTCCTGGCATGGCAAAAGTACTATCGACGTTGTTAAATAATAACATTAAGCAAAGCACTGGGGTTAACGTACTTTCTGAAATTTCAAGTCGTCAACAACTAAAAAACGTATCACGTATGCCTCCTTTTCCTGGTGCTGAAGAAGATGATGACCTACAAGTAGAGAAAATAATATCGACAGCTGGAGCGCCAGAGACTGACGATATACAAATTATTGCATATCCTGATACCAACAGTTTACTTGTTAAAGGAACAGTATCTCAGGTTGATTTTATCGAGAAGTTAGTAGCTACGCTCGATATTCCAAAGCGACATATTGAATTATCTTTATGGATAATAGATATTGATAAGACTGATCTAGAACAGTTAGGAGCTGACTGGTCGGGCACGATAAAAATTGGATCCAGCCTAAGTGCATCATTTAATAATTCAGGTTCAATTAGTACCCTGGATGGGACACAGTTTATTGCAACAATACAGGCACTTGCGCAAAAAAGAAGAGCCGCCGTTGTTGCTCGTCCTGTCGTTTTAACACAGGAGAATATTCCTGCTATATTTGATAATAACCGTACTTTCTATACTAAATTAGTCGGCGAGCGTACTGCGGAGTTGGATGAAGTAACCTATGGTACGATGATTAGCGTGCTACCACGATTTGCTTCACGAAATCAAATTGAATTACTCTTGAATATTGAAGATGGCAATGAAATCAATTCCGACAAGACCAATGTTGATGATCTGCCTCAGGTTGGTAGAACGCTTATAAGTACTATTGCGCGCGTGCCTCAAGGGAAAAGTCTTTTGATTGGTGGATATACACGAGATACGAATACCTATGAAAGTCGTAAGATCCCAATATTAGGCAGTATTCCATTTATTGGTAAATTATTTGGATATGAAGGAACAAATGCGAATAACATCGTTCGTGTCTTTCTTATTGAGCCAAGAGAGATCGATGAGCGCATGATGAATAATGCGAATGAGGCTGCGGTTGACGCCAGAGCAATAACACAGCAAATGGCAAAAAATAAAGAAATCAACGATGAATTACTGCAGAAATGGATAAAAACTTACCTGAATCGTGAAGTCGTCGGAGGATAGTGAAATGGCGATTCATGTAGAGCATGTCGGTGTATTAGAAAGAGCCAGAGAAGTTTCTCGCTTAGAGGACATTATCACAGAAGATAATGAAGATATTGAAGCTGAAATGCCTAAAATGGGGGATGATCCCGCCGGTAAAGAAGCTCGATTCTTACAAGCTACTGACGAGATGTCAGCAGCGTTAACGCAGTTTATGAAGAAAAAAATCTACGAAGAACAACTGGCCAACTTTCTGGACGGAGAAGAATATGTCCTGGAAGATCAGCCAATAGAAAAAACCGATAAAGTCATGGAGGCGCTTAAGGCAGCAACTACCCATGACTATGAAGTGTATAGCTTTGCTAAAAAATTATTTCCAGATGAAAGCGAACTGGTGGTTGTATTACGTGCAATTTTACGTAAAAAACAAATATCTGAAAATGTGCGGCTAAACGCTGAAGCATTACTTAAAAAAGTTAATCAAGAGACTACTAAAAAATTCATTAATAGCGGTATTAACTCGGCATTAAAAGCAAAGTTATTTGGCCAGGCGTTGTCATTAAATCCAAAATTACTAAGGGCAAGTTATCGACAGTTTTTAATGGCAGAAGACGATGCTGTAGATACTTATGTCGAATGGATTGGTAGTTATGGCTATCAAAATAGAATACTGGTGACAAAATTTATCAAAGAGACGCTTTTCTCAGATATAAATGCACTTGATGCGAGCTGTTCATCATTGGAATTTGGTATGTTTCTCAATAAGTTGTCACAACTATTGTCTCTTCAGTCAGCAGAGGCTTTATTTCTGAAAACTTTAATGAATAACCCAATAATTAAAAAATTTATTAGCGCAGAAGATTATTGGATATTTTTTCTGATATCGTTAATAAAATTTCCTGAGACAGCAGAGGAACTCCTGAAAAATGCACTGGTAACCCTACCCGCAGATGCTAATTATAAAGACAAAACGTTACTCCTGAAGGCGATTTACAGCGGATGTACAAATCTTCCATTTTCACTTTTTATTAATAATGAACAATTATTAGAGATTAGGGAGTGTTGTAAACAGGCAATAAAAGTAACATTTGCAGCAGAGCTCTTTGATACACAAAACAGTAATAAAAAACAAAATAAAAAACCATGGAAGAAGGTAATGTTCAATGTTTAACAAAGTTTTGATAGGGTTAAGGAGTCATCCAGAATTAATAATTCTTGGATTAATGGTGATGATTATCGCCATGCTCATAATTCCATTGCCCACCTACTTAATCGATTTTTTGATTGGGCTGAACTTAACATTGGCAATACTTGTGTTTTTAGGATCATTCCATGTTGATAGGATCTTAAGTTTTTCTTCATTCCCATCAATTCTTCTCATCACAACGTTATTTCGTTTGGCGCTGGCGATCAGTACCAGCCGACTTATACTTCTTGAGGCGGACGCCGGAGAAATTATAACGAGTTTTGGTGAATTCGTTATTGGAGATAGCCTGGTAGTTGGTTTTGTTATTTTCTCCATTGTTACTATTGTTCAGTTTATCGTGATTACTAAAGGTTCGGAACGTGTGGCTGAAGTTGCTGCCCGCTTTTCGCTTGACGGTATGCCAGGTAAACAAATGAGTATTGACGCCGATCTACGCGCCGGGATCATTGATGCAGATTTAGCAAAAGAACGTCGTAGCGTATTAGAACGAGAGAGTCAGCTGTATGGTTCCTTTGATGGTGCGATGAAATTTATCAAAGGTGATGCTATTGCAAACATTATTATTATCTTTGTTAATATTATCGGTGGGCTATCAGTAGGAGTAGGCCAAAATGGAATGGATTTCTCGACAGCGTTGACCGTCTACACAATTCTTACCGTCGGTGATGGTCTTGTTTCACAAATTCCAGCTTTATTAATTGCTATTAGTGCAGGGTTTATCGTAACGCGCGTGAATGGCGATAGTGATAATATGGGGCAAAATATAATGTCCCAGTTATTAAGTAATTCTTTTGTCATTATTGTGACATGTGTCCTCGCGCTAAGTATTGGGTTGCTTCCAGGTTTTCCCCTTCTTGTGTTTTTATGTTTGGCAGTAATCTTAGGAATTTATTTTTACTTTAAATTCAAAAAGAAAGGGGTTGAAGAAACGGTTGTTGAGGGAGATATCACCGTTGGGTTGGAACCCTATAATCAGGATGATGATATTTCATTAGGTATTATTAATAAACTTGATCAGGTTATTACCGAAACGGTACTCTTGGTTTTGATTATGAATAGTGTACAGGCTAAAAAATACACTGAAATCAATCTTGCTGATAGGATTCGTAGTCAGTTTTTTATTGAGTATGGTATCCGTATTCCCGGTATTGTCATTCGCGAGGGGGAAGGCCTTAATGATGAAGATGTCATATTAATGCTAAATGAAGTCAGAGCCTCGCAATTTAAAATTTATCATGATCTCGTCTTGTTGGTTGAATATTCAGATGAAGTGGTTTCGACTTTGATCAAGAAACCTATCATCGTAAATAGTAATGGTGAACAATATTATTGGGTTACAAAAAGTGATGCCCAAAAATTAACAAAAAATGGCTGTTATACTCGCACGGCCATGGATGAAATGTACAATCATTTATCTGTATGTCTGGCGCATAATATTAATGAGTATTTTGGTATACAAGAAACCAAATATATTCTTGATCAATTAGAGATGAAGTATCCTGATCTATTAAAAGAAATATTAAGATATATAACCGTGCAGCGCATTTCAGAGGTAATTCAGCGTCTGATCCAGGAGCGAATTTCAGTGCGCAATATGCGTTTAGTTATGGAGGCTTTAGCATTATGGAGCCCACGGGAGAAAGATATAATTACACTCGTCGAGCATGTACGAGGTGCATTAGGTCGCTACATTTGCCATAAGTTTTCATATTCTGGAGAAATTAAAGCAATTGTGATTTCGCCTGAAATAGAGGACAGAATCAGAGATGGTGTCAGGCCTACCGCTGGCGGTACTTTTCTTAATCTCGATGCATCCGAAGCTGAGATGATTCTGGATAATTTTAAACTGGCTCTTTCTGGAATCAATATTCCTATTAAAGACATTATTTTACTGGGATCTGTGGATATTCGTCGTTTTATCAAAAAACTTATTGAATCTAGTTATCGAGACCTCGAAGTACTTTCGTACGGGGAACTAACGGAAAATGTTCCCGTTAATATTCTGAAAACTATTTAGGATAATGTCTTGCGATATGGAGCATGCTGGTATGAAAAAATTAAAACTATTAAATAAATACAGCTACTTACATAGCATAAACGGCTCGCTGATTGAAGCAGAGCTTGACGACGTTTCAGTGGGCGAAGTATGCGAAATTTATGCGAGCTGGCAAGCAAATGAACGTATAGCCAGGGCTCAGGTCGTTGGCTTTCGCAATGGAAAGACATTATTAAACCTTATAGGCAGCTCTGTGGGGCTTACACGTACTGCAGTTTTGAAACCAACGGGAGAGCAGTTAACCATACAGATCAGTGATGCCTTTCTTGGTTCAGTTTTGAATGCTTCTGGTCAAATTATGGAAAGGTTTGTCCCGGACACTCCAGGCGATAGGGGAAATTTACGCCTGATTGATGAACTGCCACCGTCGTATCAGGAGCGTCGAGTTATTAATACACCACTAGAGACACGGATAAGAGTCATTGATGGCGTACTGACATGTGGCATTGGTCAACGTGTTGGGATTTTTGCATCAGCTGGCTGTGGCAAAACGGTTTTAATGCATATGCTTGTAAACAACACTGAAGCTGATGTGTTTGTTATTGGCTTGATTGGCGAACGTGGAAGGGAAGTTACGGAATGCGCGGAATCGCTGAAAAAATCAGTAAATGCAGCAAAATGTGTTTTGGTTTATGCCACCTCTGATTTTTCGTCAGTAGATCGGTGTAATGCCGCCCTGATGGCGACAACCGTGGCAGAGTATTTTAGAGATCGAGGAAAGAGAGTTGTACTTTTTATCGACTCAATGACGCGGTATGCACGAGCACTACGTGATATGAAACTGGCAGCGGGTGAACCACCTGCCAGACGTGGTTATCCTGCTTCTGTTTTTGACAGTTTGCCTCGCTTACTGGAGAGGCCGGGACCAACACTAAAAGGAAGTATTACTGCGTTTTATACCGTATTACTGGAGGGGGAGGATGAATCAGACCCACTGGGTGATGAAATTCGCTCAATCCTTGATGGCCATATCTATCTAAGTCGCAAACTCGCTGGGCAAGGTCATTATCCGGCAATAGATGTTCTAAAAAGTGTGAGTCGAGTATTTGGTCAGGTCACTGATGAAAAACACAGAGATAATGCTGCACGGGTAAGGAAGATCCTCACAACTTTGGAAGATCTACAGGTGTTTATTGATTTAGGGGAATATCGCGCTGGGCAAAATGCTGAAAATGATTTTGCTATGAATGCCCGGCCTAAACTCACAAATTGGTTAAAACAGTCAGTTAATGAAAAAATGCCAATGAGTGAAACGCTAAAAGAGCTTGAACGAATTGTTAAGTAAAGTTAATCGACTTATCAGAAGAACAGCGCAGAGCCTGGCTGCATGTGAAGCATCATTACAAAAGTTAAATGCAGAAAAAGAAAAGTTAGCCGAAAAGGAACGCCTGTATGATATGCAACTTAAAAACCTACAGTCACTGTTAGATATGAAAGAGTTACTCGGCGAAGTTGTATTTCGACAGGATATATTTTACTCGTTACGTAAAGTTGCAGTCATTCAGCAGCAGATCGCTGAGATAAATCTTGAAAAGCAAAAAATAGCAGAGCGGCGAAAAATACTTAACAAGGAAATAGTTCAACAGCAAGCACAAAGAAAACACTGGTGGCTAAAAGGAGAAAAGTACGATCGACTAAAGAAGCGCATCAAAAAACAACTTTTAAATCAGATGCTTTATCAAGACGAGCTTGAACAGGAGGAGAAATATAATGGACGAAGTCAAGAAAATTGAACACTGTAAAATTTTAAACACAGACACACCCGATAATTCTGCTTCAGATTTAGACAGTTTCTTAAAGAAAAACAAAAAAAATAAAGAAATGAGTGAGATTGTCGCTGGAACCATTCTCCAGTTATTACGTCAGACTCAGGATAGCCAATTTTCTACGTTGGGGAAAAAAAATGGGCACATGGAGTCTATTGACAACAAATCATCTCTCCAGGTTGACAGGAATCCATCTCTTTCTTTGCAAACAAATGGAACAGAGAAATTTTCTACAAAGAAAATTCTCAATATGACTTCACGAGATCAGGGGAATGATTCTGAACCATCTAATAAAACGATACAATTTAAGGAAAAAATCCATAATGGTATCCATACAGAATACATCACAGATCAAAAACACAGTAATAATAAAGATCGTGAAAAAAAATACCGCGATGGAGACAAAATAAATGGACCGCAGGCCCATTCATTAGACATTACTAACGAAAGAAGGTTTGCTGATAACAGAACCATGTTTACTCAACATATCGAAAAGCAAAGGAATGTTCATACGCTCAATCAGAATGATATAAATAATTCTGCTAATAATGCCAATGTGCGCGAAAATGAATTGACATATCAGTTTCAGCGTTGGGGACAAAATCATACAGTCCGGATTCTGGAAAGTAGTGAAGGGATACGACTAAAACCATCAGACACACTTGTCTCCGACAGACTCCATGAAGCCCAACACAATGATGTTACAGCACAACGCTGGGTATTGACTGAGCAAGATGAACGACAAGGGCAACGACATCAGCCTCATGATGAGCAAGAAAATGAAGGTAAATTCGAAAACAATCAGAAGGACGAAAGTTAATGTTCGGCCTGAGAAAAGTAAATGGAAACACTCATTCCTTTGAAACCACTTTTCAAAACTGGAAAGAAAATGGTGAAGATGTTGCGTTATTAATGCCCGAATTTAGCGCCAAATGGCTACCGATAGCAGAAGAGAGCGGCAGCTGGTCTGGATGGGTGTTACTTCGAGAGTTATTTCCCTTAATTTCTGCCGAGCTCGCTGGGATGGCTTTAATGCCAGAAACGGAAAGGTTAATAGTGGAATGGCTCAGTTTATCTAGTACCCCGTTAAATCTAAAGTATCCTGAACTAAAATATAATCGTTTGTGTGTCGGTAAAGTATTTGATGGAGTATTGAGTCCAGCTCAACCACTGATAAGAATATGGACAGGGGAATTAAATATTTGGTTAGATAAAGTCACAGTCTGCCAATACGAAAACGCTCCAACGCTAGACAAAAAATCATTATATTGGCCCATTCATTTTGTAATTGGATTTAGTAAAACATGTTATAGAACCATTGTTGATATTGAAGTTGGTGATGTTTTATTAATTTCAAATAATTTTGCTTATGCGGTTATTTATAATACAAAGATTTGTGATTTAATTTATCCAGAGGAGTTAAAAATGGTTGATCATTTTGAGTACGAGGAAGATTTTGAAACAGATGACTTTGATATCAAAAAAAGCGAAATCGAGATTAATGATGAAAATGACTATCAGCAGATTAATAGTTTTGAAGACCTGCCTGTAAAAATTGAGTTTGTTCTTGGTAAGAAAATAATGAATCTATATGAAATAGACGATCTCTGTGCAAAAAGAATTATATCTTTGCTTCCTGAAGCGGAGAAAAATATAGAGATACGTGTAAATGGCGCGCTAACTGGCTATGGCGAACTTGTTGAAGTGGATGATAAATTGGGCGTAGAAATTCATTCTTGGTTATCAGGGAATAATAATGTCAAATAGCATTTCGCTGATAGCGATATTATCATTATTCACACTATTACCGTTTATAATAGCATCCGGGACATGTTTTATTAAATTCTCGATTGTTTTTGTTATTGTCCGAAACGCTTTGGGACTTCAGCAAGTGCCATCAAATATGACACTTAATGGGGTAGCTTTGCTATTGTCAATGTTCGTAATGATGCCGGTTGGGAAGGAAATATATAATAACAGTCAGAATGAGAATCTTTCATTCAATAATGTTGCGTCGGTTGTTAATTTTGTTGAGACAGGCATGAGTGGTTATAAATCATATTTGATAAAATATTCTGAACCGGAGTTGGTTAGCTTTTTTGAAAAGATTCAGAAGGTGAATAGTTCTGAAGACAATGAAGAGATAATCGATGATGATAATATTTCAATTTTCTCGTTACTCCCGGCATATGCGTTGAGTGAGATAAAAAGTGCATTTATTATAGGTTTTTATATTTATTTACCCTTTGTTGTAGTTGATCTGGTTATATCCAGCGTTCTGTTAACGTTAGGTATGATGATGATGAGTCCGGTAACCATATCTACACCGATAAAATTAATTCTGTTTGTCGCGATGGACGGTTGGACAATGTTATCGAAAGGACTCATTTTACAATATTTTGACCTATCCATTAATCCCTGAGGAAAAAATATGGACGACATTGTTTTTGCGGGGAATAGGGCGCTGTATCTGATTTTAGTTATGTCTGCAGGACCTATTGCAGTTGCGACATTTGTTGGTTTATTGGTAGGGCTTTTTCAAACGGTAACACAGTTGCAAGAACAGACGTTGCCATTTGGCGTCAAATTATTGTGCGTAAGTATTTGCTTTTTTTTAATGAGCGGATGGTATGGTGAAAAATTATATTCGTTTGGTATCGAAATGCTGAATTTAGCATTCGCGAGAGGATAGCATGGGGGAGGCGATGCTCTATCAGTTGCATAGTCTGCTGGCTGCTACAGCGCTCGGTTTTTGCCGATTGGCACCAACTTTCTATTTGTTACCATTTTTCGCCAGTGGGAATATACCAACAGTAGTCCGTCATCCAATAATAATAGTGGTATCATGTGCATTAGTTCAGCATTACCACTATGAATTATCTACCCTAAATGAAATAGATATCGCTTTGTTTGCTGCCAGAGAAATTATCATAGGGTTGTTTATTGCTTGCTTATTAGCATCCCCATTTTGGATTTTCCTTGCTATAGGTAGCTTTATCGATAACCAACGTGGTGCAACGTTAAGTAGTACTTTGGATCCGGCTACAGGTGTCGATACATCGGAATTAGCAAGATTATTTAACCTTTTCTCTGCAGCAGTTTATCTTACTAACGGTGGATTGAACTTTATTCTGGAGACTCTATGGCAAAGTTATAACTTATGGCCTTCAGGAAATTTTAATTTTCCTAAATTAGAGCCTTTATTCTCATATATTAATAATATAATGACTCATACTATCGTTTACGCAAGCCCCGTGATTGCGGTTATGCTGGGCGGTGAAGCTGTCCTGGGATTGCTGGCACGTTATGCTTCACAACTAAATGCTTTTGCCATCTCACTGACTGTCAAAAGTGCGCTGGCATTTTTAATATTAATTATTTATTTTGGCCCAATACTGGCTGAACGAGTTATGCCGTTATCCTTTTTCCCAGAACAATTGCAATTATACATTGATAAATAGAGTGTTTCACGGCAAATAAAACTGAAAAGCCAACACAAAAGAAACTCCAGGATGCTTCTAAAAAAGGTCAAATTCTAAAAAGTAGAGACTTAACAGTCTGTGTAATAATGCTTGTGGGTACTTTATATCTCGGATATGTATTTGATGTGCATCACATTATGTCGATTCTTGAATATATCCTTGATCATAACGCTAAACCGGATATTTGGGACTATTTTAAAGCTATGGGGATAGGTTGGTTGAAAACGATCATTCCTTTTTTGCTGGTTTGTATGTTTACAACAATACTTGTTTCATGGTTTCAAAGTAAAATGCAATTAGCAACTGAAGCTATTAAGTTTAAGTTTGATTCATTAAATCCAGTAAATGGCTTAAAACGTATATTTGGCTTAAAAACCGTAAAAGAATTTGTTAAAGCAATACTTTATATTATTTTTTTTGCATTGGCGATCAAATTATTTTGGAGTAACCATAAATCACTGCTTTTTAAAACTCTTGATGGAGATATCATTTCTTTATTATCAGATTGGGGAGAGATGCTATTCCTTCTCATACTGTATTGCCTCGGCAGTATGATAATTGTCTTAATTTTTGATTTTATCGCTGAATATTTTTTATTTATGAAAGATATGAAAATGGATAAACAAGAATTTAAAAGAGAATACAAGGAACAAGAAGGAAGTCCAGAAATTAAATCTAAACGCAGAGAACGCCATCAAGAAATTCTGTCAGAGCAATTGAAATCTGATGTCAGTAATAGCCGTCTGATGATTGCCAACCCTACGCACATTGCCATAGGGATATACTTTAAGCCACATCTTTCACCTATACCATTGATTTCTGTGAGAGAAACTAATGAGGTAGCATTAGCCGTAAGGAAATATGCAAAGGAAATCGGAATACCAATTATTACAGATAAAAAATTAGCACGAAAAATTTATGCTACCCATCGTCGCTACGATTATGTTAGCTTCGAAAATATAGATGAGATCTTGCGTCTTCTGCTGTGGCTTGAAGATGTGGAGAATGCTGGACAACCTGTTCCAGATGAACTGCTCCCCTCAGAAGATAAATTCAAAGAAGGTGAAGACACAAAAAGTGAGAATAAAGACAATAATTAAAAAAATTAAACATCTATCATAGTCGGAAATTTATAAGAATCTACACGCAAAAAGCGTGTAGATTCTTATTTAATGTGTTAAACGATCTTGCGAAATGACAAGCAATTGATACATACTCATCTCTTTATAAGCTGGAACAGTAGTAACCTGCGCAAATTCGCGATATAGCTTCTGCTCTAGTTCTGCTGATGATATATATTCCGGGTGTTCGCTAAAGAACTGTCTTGCATCTACTATCGCTTGAGATTCGCCACTTATTTTATTCTGAGTATCCTTTAATGAATTTTCTCTGGTGCATGCAGAGAGCAACGATATCAGCGCTACAGTTATTATGATTTTACTATTATATCTTACTAATGACATATCAACTTTCTCTTATGCAAGATTGGAGTTTAAAATAATGTTTATCCCATTCACAGAGTGCTATAAACAACTCAACAGTACCTTTTATGTTAAGTTTATTTAGGGCTCTTATTTTGTGATATGATACTGTTTTATAATCAATTCCTTTGATAATGGCTATTTGTTTTAACGAATAAGAAACACATAACCGCAGGATATCTATCTCATCATGGGTAAGTGGTTCTTGAGTGGAATACACATTTTGTGTATGAAGATTCGAAACCAGGAAATGCGTTAAATCAGATAATGTAATATTCTTATTGATCCTGATGAAATTGTTGCTCAAAAGGGTGTTTACAGGTTCTGTATTTGGTTTGAGATTTCGATGTTGGTGCTCATCAATAACAACGAACGAATGTCCAAGATCAACCAACGCAACCAAATCGCTGTAATATTCCTTTTGGGATGCTAATAATGCATTAGTGCCTACAGTGAAGTAGACATCACTGGAAAAGACTTGCATATGCCAACCTGCACTCTAAAATAATTTAGGGTAAATATTACGTGTAAAATTTAAAATAATGGTAATTGTTATATTTGCATATCAATGAGGGAATAGGGTGTATACCTTAAATTGCAAATAAAGTTATGTATGTAGGCATTTAAAATGGTTCTCGAAAATTATAATCTTTTTATTGTGTGTCATCATAATTTGGTCATGAAATTTCCGTCTTGTTACACTACTCTAAACTAGAGCTTATGGAATTAGCGGGTGGTATTCATGGAAAATAATGATAAATTCTTATCACAAGACTTATTGGAATCTTATGCCATTCGTTTATTGAGCGGACCATTGAATGGATGCGAGTATGAAATACTTAATGGGCGTGTACTCGTTATCGTTGGTAATGATGTTTCGTTAGGAAGAAGTGATTCTTTTTCTGAGTTACCAGAGAATACGATAGTCATTCCTTATGGAGAGCTTACAGGCAGTTTTGAGGTAATAATCACTACCGACCCTGATCTGGTTGTAACAATCAGAGAATTAACAGCACAAGAACCTGAAGATAGAACGTTAACATTGAATCAGCAAATAGAAGTTTTAGGCCTCAAATTTGCTGTAAAAGTAAAAAATGAAGTTTGGCAGTATTCAATACCAGGTATTGTTGAAAATAACATTACTTCAACAAGACAACATTTCTTTAGTAGTACGCTGTTTAAATATGTAACGCTATTTTTTCTTTTTGCTATCATTTTTATAGCTTTTTATATTGTTAATGCCAGTAATGATCCGCAGCTGAGACATATCGATAAAATTCTTGTAAACAAAAATAGAAATTATGAAATTTTATATGGTAGGGATCATGTCATCTATATCAATACCAATAGTTTGGATGAAGCTGTCTGGGTCAAACAAGCACTGGAAAAAAATCAACCAGGAAAGCCAGTACGGGTGATAAATCCTGATGATGAATCGATACGGATTTTTTCATGGCTTGCTGATAATTTCCCAGATCTACAATATTTTAAACTACAGCTATTAGATGCCAGTAATCCAAGACTGACAGTGAGTAAGCAACGGAATGCTATCACACAGCAACTAATCGATAATCTTATTAAAGGATTACTGCAAACTATGCCATATGCCAGCAATATAAGTATTGCGGTATTAGATGATAATGTATTGGAAAGTCAGGCAATTGAAACATTGTCGGCAATAGGTATTTCTTATGAAAAATATAAAACAGCTAACAATGTATATTTTAATATCATTGGTACGTTAAGCGACAGTGAATTAAATAAAATTAATAACTATGTCGACGAATATTATAAGCAATGGGGTAAACAATATGTAAGATTTAATGTGAATTTGAAAAATCAGGATACAAATAATAGTTCATTTAGCTACGGAGATAACCGATTCGAGAAGTCTCAAGGTAGCAAGTGGACATTTCAGGAATAATTGAGGAGGACTTATGGCAGATTGGAATGGTTATATTATGGATATCAGCAAACAATTTGATCAGGGCGTTGATGATCTGAACCAACAAGTTGAAAAGGCGTTGGAGGATTTAGCAACCAATCCTTCCGACCCGAAATTCCTTGCCGAATATCAGAGTGCATTAGCTGAGTATACATTATATCGAAATGCGCAATCTAACGTTGTAAAAGCGTATAAAGATCTTGATTCGGCAATCATACAAAACTTCCGCTAAACTGGATAAGGATTTTATTATGTCAGTAAGCAATATGCCACCTATTGATAGAGCTGAGCAAGCAGCTGCTCGTGAAATACAGCAAGCGAAAGTTATTGATTTAAATGACCGGGTTCTCAATCTTGATAACCCGGATGATAAAATGATTTCCGCTTTTGCCAACTATGCTGTACAAACTGAAAATTGGCAGCAAAATGCGTTACAAGCATTAAGGTCTGATAAAAAGGGGTTAACTCCTGAAAAATTATTAGTCTTGCAGGATCATGTGCTTAATTATAATGTCGAGGTTTCATTGGTGGGAACATTAGCAAGAAAAATTGTCGCTGCAGTTGAGACGTTGACTCGCTCATGAAATATATATCATTATTCTTGTTTATCCTGCTGTTGTGCGGTTGCAAGCAGCAGGAATTACTGAACCATCTTGATCAACAGCAAGCTAATGATGTCCTTGCTGTTTTACAAAGACATAATATTAATGCTGAGAAGAAGGATCAAGGCAAAACTGGATTTTCAATCTATGTAGAACCAACGGATTTTGCTTCTGCGGTGGATTGGCTAAAAATCTACAATCTCCCGGGTAAGCCTGATATTCAAATATCGCAGATGTTCCCTGCAGATGCGCTCGTTTCCTCTCCACGAGCGGAAAAAGCAAGATTGTATTCTGCTATTGAACAGCGTTTAGAGCAATCTCTCAAAATTATGGATGGCATTGTTTCTTCAAGAGTACATGTTAGTTACGATGTTGATACAGGTGATAGTGGCAAAACTGCTTTACCAATTCATATTTCTGTACTTGCTGTATATGAAAAAGATATCAATCCAGAAATAAAAATAAATGACATTAAGAGATTTATTGTTAATAGCTTTGCAAGCGTACAATATGAGAATATTTCAGTCGTATTGTCAAAACGAAGAGATATTATTGAACAAGCACCAACATATGAAATTAACGAACCTGTTTTTGCTTATGATAAGACTATGCCGGTTTCTATCTTACTTGCATTAATGTCCATTGCGACTTGCTGGCTGTTATGGAAGTACAGGGCTATTCTAACTAATTTAATCAGGTTAAAAAATAAGTAGACATATGAGAACGTTATGAATCTTGCCCTAAGAAAGATTATATATGATCCAATTAGTTATATTCATCCTCAACGAGTAAGTTTGAATAATGCACGTATTAGCAATCCGGTACTTAGATCTATTACCAATGAAATGATACTCCTACAGTACAATCTTTCAGTTGAGCATTTCAGTCTGAATAGTTCACTTATTTACTACATAAACAATTGGAAATTATTTCCATTGATCTGTTTACTCAGTGGTTGTCACTTTTATCGAGAAAGGTTTGCAGAACGCGGATTTTTTTACAAGGTTCCTGATGTGCTAAGGAATTATTTATCAGCTATACCGGTGGAAATAAATGAAAAGGCACGATATAAACCTGGTATCGTTAACTATCAGAATATCATCACATGTGGTTTTTCAACGTTGTTGCCCTATGTAAGGCAACAACCGTTGGCAATGCAGCAACGATTTAATTTATTATTTCCTGATTTTGTTGACCACATACAATTGCCGTTACCACTTGCGTCTACTCTTTTGGAGAGAATTACATTTTATGCGAAAAAAAATAGAGATGAGCTTGATAAACTCTCCTGCAAATGGTGTTGTGATTAAAAGAATAATTTCTGATGGATTGAAAGAAATAGTTTCTCTAAAAGAACAGATCCTTCTTGAAACCACCGCAAAAATTCAGAGCATTGAGGAAAAGAGAGAAGAAAAAGTTATTCAAGGTTATTATGATGGCTATGCGAAAGGCATTATTGATGTGATGGATAATTTTATACCCTTGATAAGTTTGCTGAGCTCAGAATTAGAAAAAAACAGAATAAATATGATAAACGATCTGAAGAGCATATTGTTAAAATCTTCAGAGGAAGTTGAAGTTTTTATCAAAATTTTTGAAAGTTGGGTAACAAAATTACCGTCAATATCAGGCCCTTTAAATCTCTATATACCTACCAGTTTCAAAGATAAGTCTATTGAAGTAGAGTCATATTTTGTCGACAAGTCAATATGGAATGTCCATATTTCATATCATGATGACAAACGTTTTGTTTTTTTTACAGATCAATTTATTGCTGAGTTTAGTCCGCAGGAATTTGTGGATAATTGTGAGCAATATTTAATTAGCAATCACTGTTTTTCCCCTGACAAGGTTAATGAAATCTGTGAACATGCCAGACATTATTTAGTTGAAAGAATGTGTGAAATAGATTCTTTGGCTATGAATAATTCTGATTTGACGACCCCAGAGGACTTATAGATCACTGTCTCCGGCTTAATGACTTGAATATAATCTAATTCTAATATTTTAAACGCCTAATGATTTTTCAACACGGGTGTTATTCTGCTTACGCAAAAATTTTATTATTAATTATATTTCATTATTATTTCATCAATGTATTTTTTGGATTTTGCTTATAATAATAATGGAAGGGATGATTATAAATGAATGCGTTATAGCATTTACACTCAGGATGAATATATGGGAAAGATTAAAATTGTAGTTTCAGATCAGCAGCCGTTTATGATTGATGGGATAATTGGATTTCTCGGACATTATCCCGATTTATATGAGGTTGTTGGGGGCTATAAAGATCTGAAGAAAGCTATAGCGGAGTGTAACAAATCTGCAGCCCAAATATTTATTTTAGGAGAATTTGCAGGTGGAATGATGGGGTCCGAACTCATTAAATGGGTTAAATCGCATAAAATAGATGCTCATATTATTACATTTGTAGCAAAAATGCCGTATATTGATTCAATAAAATTGCTTGAAGCCGGTGCAAAAGGATGCGTATGGAAAACCAGTCACCCGGCGAAACTAAATCGGGCTATTGATTCGATTAGTAATGGTTACACTTATTTTGATAGTGTACACATGGATTGTGAAAAAATATCTTCAAGATATTCCTCTGATAATCAACTTACAAATCGTGAGTCTGAAATACTACAACTCGTAGCTGATGGAAAAACAAACAAAGAAATCGCTAATTTCTTGCAGTTAAGCAGGAAAACAGTCGAAACACATAGACTCAATATCATGAAGAAATTAGATGTTCACAGTGGTATCGAGTTGATCAAAACAGCTTTACGTATGGGCGTTTGCACTATATAAAAAAAAAAGAGGCTTTAGGCTCATTTTGCTAAAGCCTTACGCTTGTCTATTTCATTAAGTCTGGTATATACAACATATATTTTTTTTGCATATTGCAGCCTCTTTTTTTGGTTTTCCATTGCAAAACCCGCGTTATAAGTCCCCAGACATTGCCACGTTACTCCACAACGTGAAAAATGATTATATAAAATCTCGGTCCCTATTTTAATGTTTAGACAGGGGTTATCTAACAAATCTTGTTCATCTTTTATTATTCCACGTTTTTTTAACATGGGAATGTGCATCTGGTTTATCTGCATTAAACCATAATCAAAACTCTTTATATTGTTTTTCTTATCCCTGTTCTTGCCGATGCTATCATTTTTTAAATTACTTTCAACAAGTGCGATAGCTTTGATCAAATTTGGTTCGATTCTGAAAATTGATCCTGCTTCATTAAAGCAAGCGCTACTGGCGAAAGACATTTTTGTAATTAATATAGAAAACATGAAGATGGCTAAGATTTTAACTTTGGGTAAGCGCATATGTTTTTATGTGTAGGATTGAAGGAAAGGAACGAGATACTAATATATTCAGTATCTCGTTAATCATTTAAGTGGTCAATTATCTACCATTCCAGTTCATAGTAAGGAGAGATAGGATTATCTTTCGAATACATATCATTTTGAAAAGATGCCATCCATGTTGAAACTATAAATGCTTGTATTTGATCTGTATCAGTAGCACTGGTGGTGATGTGTTTATCTAATGAAACGACTTCATCACCCGTTGCGGTTGCTATATTTAAACTTTGAGAAAAATTATTCATATTGATTGGATTAGTCATAAAGTTCCCTTTTTTATTTGTCCAGGCCAATAGCCCATACACAATACTTTTAATCTAGAGTATTTGATATATATTGCAATAAGGTAATTATCTTAGATGTTTTCATCTCTGTTGTTTACATAACCAGTTGCATACATCTAAACAATAAAATTGCGACAATAAATATTTATCGCATACAAATTCTCGTCAGTTGCTTTAGTTTCAAAATGTTATCAATTATAACTCGATGGCTTTCACTCGAAGTTTCTTTATAGTAGAGTTTCATGTTGCTTTTGAGCGGGTTAGGCACATACATATCTACACACTCTTTTATCACAACTGCTTTTCGTCTTCTGGGTTCGAGTTGTAGTGATTTGTCTATACAAATCCTTGCCTCTTCAATTCTTTCATTATGAAAGTTGACAAGTGCTCTATAGTAGTAGAGAGAGGCTATATCAGTTGTGTGTATCTTAGCCTGTTCAAATAAGATATGAGATACTTTTGCTTGTCCAGACAGACCAGTTATCAGTCCCATAATGGCTAAAATTTTTCCATCGACATTGGTTATGTCTGATACATAATGTAAAAGCTCTAATGCTTTTTGAGCAGCAAGTTCAAGTTCATACTTTCCATGAAGTGCCAAAGACATATGGCATTCCGCTAGCAGACAATAACATTCTATTTTTAGCGTCTGTATATCACTTTTATTTTGTAATCCATCAAATATAGCCATAGCCCTGTAAATGCTTTCAGGAGTAAACTCGTAAAGTTCTTTCTTACCAGCCAACAGTTCATCTGATAAATAATGATTCTTGTAACCTTGGTCCGGTTTAGCTAATCTTACAGAACGCTCTGGAATATGTACCGTTTGAAGGATATTATCTATAATAAATTGTGATGTGTTATGTAATTCATCAACAGGAAGATGATTACTGGCGATGAGGAAAAGATTTTTAGCGTCGATCAGTTCAATGTATAAAGTTTTCACCGCGTTATTCTGGTTTATTCTTCCTGTAACGAAATAATCTGGCTTGAATCTTCTCAAAAATGAATTTTGCGATATGTGATCATTACAAAAATTTGTCGCAGCCATCGGATAGGTATAAAGGCCATCGATTTTTTTATTCGAAATGTTTTGCACTAATTCCTGATTAAGTATTAATGGATCCAGAGTATTCAATGAAGTGGTGAAAGGAAATATAGCTATGGAATAGTCTGAAGTGTTATCTTCATTTATTTTAGTTTTGAAAACCTGTCCACTGAAACGATACCCTTTCCGGTAGATTGTTTCTATGCAACGAGCATAGCCAATTTTTTCAAAAATGCAGCGCAAAGAATAGATACATCTTGTCAGGGACTCGTCACTTACAATAATATTTTTCCATACTGATTCGATGATCATATCTTTCAGGACAACATGACCAGCGGATTCAAGTAATACGATCAATACTCCTAACTCTTTCGGTGGAATATAAATCTGCTCATTTCCTTGAGTAAGAATTCCATCTTCCGTGAGCGTTAATCCCTCGAGAAAATGATATGAGAATTTATTTTCTAAGTCCATTAGTTAACCTCTATGAAAAAATTGGTTTCTTGCATCCTGCATAAGCAATAGAAATTGTGGCTATTCATATTTATGTGTCATTAATGCTACAGGAGTTTACATTCGACATATCTATGGTTGTGTTCACTAATTTATCTTAGGAATTCAGTGATGTAATCTGAAATAGCCTTATTCAATTTTGATAAAATAGATTGTTCTCTAACGCGTTGAAAAATAATAATTTATAGTGTGTTCTTAACTGTTTTAAGATGTTGATTTAAGAAAACATAAGAGAAGCTGGTCATAGTAGTTAACTGCACTATAACCAGCAATTTTAACCAAAAGATTGTAATGCTTAGCCATTATCTTCTGAATTATCAGTTAAGAGTTCAATATATGCCTGCGCTTTGCTCTTAACACTTTCATCCTCACAATTGTTAATAATATGATAGAAACATTGCATTGCGTTATCGATATTTTTAGCCCCAATTTGACATTGACCCATACGATAAATAACTGAATAGTCATCATACGGTGAGTAATTGTAACTTAGTTTGTAAAGGTCATATGCTTGTTGATATTTCTTTTTTGACTGGCATACTGATGCAAAACCTTTTAGATATTCATGATTTTCGAACGCATAAATGCACAGAAATTTATAATAAATTTCTGCGTCCGTTATATTACCTTTTTCATGGTAGTCGAATGCATATGCATATATTCTATCAAGGATATCAGGAGTCAATCCATGTAGTAATGCCAGATTTTCTCCTTGTGATAATGCGTGTTTTAGTTGACTTGCCCATTCATCACTGTTATTGAATATTTCAAGTGTATCTGTGCTCATAATATTCCTCTGTGATGTGTTTCGTGATGCTAAATTATTATTGATTGACTCATTAATTTTTTGCATTTATCTTTTTTGAATTATGAGTTTTAAGCTTGCATTGCTTATGGGTATATTGGTTCATTATTAGTAAAAATACTGACCACTATAAACCAATAATGTCATTAGTTGTTTTGCTAATATTTACCTTATTAGTTATCTTAATTACGACATTTCATAAATGCCTTAATGTGCATGGCCTGGATTCATATTATCAATTTCCATTTTTTCGATGAAAATTAAAAAAGGGATTTTTGCGAAGGGTAGTAAGTCGTCTGGTTTTTTTTCTTTATTATGTCTGGTGACGAGGGGGGATAGAACGTCGGTACATATAGTAGAGAATTTATTCAGGTCTAAATTATTCTCTATTTTGGCCAGTTTTATGAGTTCATTTGTAGCCATACTCATTAAATCATCTGTTATCGGAAATTTATATATACTCATAGCCGATAATATTGCTTGCTGAATTATTTCTTCAGAAATATCCGCTATCTTTATTGACAAATCATGTGTTAGATATTTTCCTCCAAGAGATTCTTGTTCAATATAATTTAAACCAGACCTCATCGTAATTTTAACTGGATTCACGTATTTCTCTTCATTTTTCTTATTTTTGTTCTCCTGATCAGGAACTAATGGTTGCAGTGGTAGGCTATTATTAATATTTCGTGGCTTCATTTTACATTTCTCTCATTTGATTAGAGCAAAATCCGAATTCGCAGCTTCTGATAATGTCAAATATCACCTTTTCTCATGCTTTATTCTATCAAAAATCGCTCATTTTTACTTTTTTTACCATAATGTTACTTAGTGGCATCGGCAATTTACATAACTTACATGTTGTTTTTTATATCCTGAAAAAACAGATAGATAGTGTGCACACTCGAAATGATATTGGTAACATAAATAGCTTTATTCGTGACAAACATCTCAAAAGATTTCCTTTATTATTTTCGAAATTCATTTGATCAAGGTTATCACCTTATGGAGACGTTACGTAGAATGACTATATTTGTTATCGGCACATTAGGGGTATTAAATTTAGTATTGATGGAAGGTGATTATTGAACAGTAACATCGAGTCACGGTCAAAATGTGAGGTATATAATGGACATTGAGTTTTCGCAGATTCATGAAATGGTCTATATGCATGATATTGTAAATTCGGACTCGAAAAAGAAACCAAGGATTCCGTTAAAAAAATTCCTTAATGCTGAGAAGGTTCTCACGCAAACAACATCATGGGTACTAAATTCAAGATATGTGAATGTTAATTCTGTCAGTAAAGTCAACGTAAAGAGTAAAGTTAAAAACAGTTATATCTCACGATCTGTCAATGATGAGTTTAGTTTAACAGATGATGAAATCAATTCTTTTAAAGAAACGTTAGTCCTTTCCTCTATTGATTCTCTAAGTAAACTGGTTCTTAATAATCCTCTTTCTGTATTGTTTACATCGACTGTACGAAGGAATAATAATAGAGCTAAGATGAATGTTGAGTTCGACTCATGGATTTGCACCAGATGTTGTTGATACATGATATTTTGCATTGCAAGGTGATATCTAAAATGAAAGATGTTGATCAAAACTTTGATGCTTTATACTGGCATATACTACAAGCATATTTAATTTTATTGTTTTATGATTAACGAGGTTCCATCTTTTTATTATCTATTTAAGTTTACCTTGCACAATGCATTATTGCTCTGTTACCAATACTCAAAATAAAAGCATGCTTACCTTGCTTTAGTATATTATAGCTTACACTTTTTTCTGGAAAGACATAAAAATCAGGAATAAGTTCTGCAAGTCTATCATCATCGACTTGATCCATGATCTCAAATTTATTAACTTTCTTTGATGTTAAATGGGCTGTGTCATAGTTTTCAATCCATGTGTATTCAATATTTCGCCGTATTGACTTACTTTCTCTGTTACCTTGTTGCCAGGTTCCGCTCAACGCAACAGTTCCTGTTTTATTTTTTTGGTTATACATAAAGTCGATGGTAAGATTTGCTCGCCCCTTGTCATTAAAAATTACCCAATTTGCAGTGCATGTTTCATTATATATCATTTTTTCTGCAGTATAAGAGTAAACAATGAAGAGAATAAACCCACTGATAAAAACTAAAATAAATAATAAGTTTTTTTTATAATCAATCACGATTAACCTCACGGTAAGACAGGGTTAAACAGCCTGCCACTTCATGTTGGTTATAGTTTTTATTGCATGCCATAACAATCATCCCCGGTGAGGATTTTGCAAGAGGGAAGTATAACCACGGATATTTTTTACAGTTAATCCCCGAATCCAGTATCCGTGTCTTATATTTATCGAACTCTTTCAACCCATCAATTGTATCTTCTGTCACATTAAAATGGCAGCCATTAATTTCCGCAACAGTCTTGTAATCCTTGAAGAAAGGTTTCGGTTGATTATTATTCCATAGCCAATGTGCAGAATATACGCCTATAGCAAATATGCTCAACATAATTAGATAACTTTTTATATGTTTGAGGATTTTGTTATTGAAATTGTTTGCGCTTCCAATGCTCTCTTTGTACCCCGCATTACCTTTTACGGCAGGTGGGGCATTGTGTGTATGTGCGTCTGTTGAAGAGTTTATTGCATGATTTTGTATGTTAATGTCATTATGAATCTTGAATCCTCTTCTCGGCACGGTTGCAATAAGCGAGTGGGTGGTATCACCAACAGCGCGAAATCCGCGTCTGATAATGGATATGTTCTGATATAACGTGTTAGTTGGCACACGCATACCTTCTTCTTCCCAGACTCTGGTGAAAAAATCTTGTTGTGCAACCACATCAGGAAAAGCTTCAAGTAGAAGTGATAAACAACGACTGGCTGGCGTTGTCAGAACGACGTTAAGATCGGCGTTATGTACCGATATTAATTTTCGGTGCTCAGGCCAGAACTCGATATTATCGTTAATAATCCAGTACATACGTCAATAGACACTAAATCAATCGAAATGGAAATCACATAGTTTGCTAAGTATATTGATATTTACGGCATAAATATATATTAATTTTATATTTATCATAATGATTGAAATGAGGCTTTAATGTCGCAACGTAAAACTTTACGTAAATTAACATGATTAACATTTATGCCACTATTGTTTGTAAATTCATATTTCGTAATGCTTCTGAATTTTTCGTGTGATGGTTTTAAATACCATGTTGTTTACTCTTGGGGTTACTGCTTATTTGTAAAATACGGGCATTTCAATAGATGCCCGTATAAGCAGAGTATGATTCTGGCAGATTATTGAGTATCAATGTTGGACCGAATGTGAACGAATAAATAACTCGTTTATTTTACCACCCATTCTCTTTTCGATTCGTTGCTTGTACGCGTAGATGCTACGGATATCCATATCCAGAACTTCAGCAATCTGATATGGATTATAACCAGAAACCATATATCCCATTATGGTGAATTCCATCTGAGTTAATGTGTTCCCTCTGGTAAATGATAAATAACGACCAATAAATAGTTGTCTGATCTTTTCATTGGCAACATCAAGACCATCATCATTATATATGACAGCAGATATTGCAGAGTTGTGTTTTCGCCAGTAGTTAGCTAACGATTGCATATTGCGGTCGCTGACTAAAACAATCCCCATGTCAGTACTTGCAAGATAGTCAATCCAGTCTTTTTCAAGGAATAGACGTAAAAAACTTACTGAAAAATCGACAAAAATATATCCGCTTAATCTCGCATTGTGGTTTTTTGTTAAAATACCTTCCACCACACCACGATTAAAATATGAACTTTCTTCGGGCCACATACAAAAACACGAGTTTGCGCAATACTGCAAACGCGGTGACTCTTCTGGCATTATTTGGCAATGCATTGAGCAACTATTGCATGTAAGACTTTTATAACGACTACAAAGCCCCATGTTAAGAACCTCCCTATCCGTATATAATTGCATAATTTCATTGGTTATTGATGATGTCAATACACCATGATTTTGTAAATTTGCTGGGAAAAATTGCGATTAATCTGAATTTGCTATAATTCTGAGTAAAGCATTTAAAAATGCATTTCTCGTTATTAAATATGATTATGTTTCACTGATTTAATCTTACCTGGTTGATGGTGGTTCAGATAACTATCTCATGGTATGAGAATATCTATATCGCAAATTGTTTTTGAATGACCAGAAGATATCTTGCGAATCTAAGTTATGCATCTTAAATAGTCTTATTTAAGATGTTCAGATCTCTTTGTGTGTTTAACTAACTGATAATACTAGGATATGACGAGAGAAGTGATAGAGCGGAATTATAACAAATGAACATTATGAAAACTGGAATGGTTCAAAATTGTAGCAATTTTGAACCATTCACAATGGATATTAGCTAAAGAACATTACCGATACGCACAGGATACCCACGATCAGCGTAATCAGATTTCCGACGGAACGCCAGGGTTTAAGCGCCGGGATGAGATATGTTGACAGCGTAGGCATGATGAACAGTATCATGGCAATGAGCGGGCCGCTGATCGCGTAAATCATCGAAATCGCGTTCGGGTTAATGCAACAAACAATGAAGGTAATCAGCGATACCAACATAATTGATAGTGCGCGGTTAAATGCACGACTTTTCTTTACACCAACCTGCTGTAATGTTGTTTTGACGACCTCTGTGGCACCTTCAATAACGCCAAAGTACGTACCCAGGAATGATTTCGACATCGCAACTACTGCGACAATAATCCCGGAAATTGACAACCATGCTGGGGCGTTCGGCAGCATAGAAAGTGCCGATAAAATGGTAACCCCTTCTTCTTTAGCCGCTTCAATATACGAAGGTGGAATAGAAAGCAGGCAGCTAAAGACAAAGAACAGTACACTTATGCAGATGATGAGATAAGCGACTTTCATAATTTTTTTGCATTTATCCATAGCGTGTTCGCCATATTTTTCACGTCTGTCTATGGCAAACGTAGAAATAATGGGCGTATGGCTAAAGGCGAAAACCATCACGGGAATCGATATCCATATCTGGTGAAGGGTATTCTGATTGAACTCTACCTGGGTAGTTAATAGATCAGGTTGCCAACTACCGACCAGGTAAATAGAAAGAAATAAGAAATAGGCAATCAATGGGAATACCAAAAATCCCATTACCCGAATAGTGGCATGGCGTCCCATCAGAAAAATGAGATTCAGGATTAATACAACACCCAGACTCACCAACATACGGATACGAAGATCAATAACCATATGCTTTGCCAGCTGTTCCGTAAGTGAGTTGGTAATTGCCACGGCATATATCAACACGACGACAAAAAAGGCGATGAAGTACAGCGTGGTAATCAGATTACCAATCTTCTTGCCATAGTAGTGTGTTACTGCGCCCGTTATCCCTTCACCTGCTGATGTTTTTGATGAGAGGATGAACTGGCATAAGGCTTTATGTGGCCAATATGTTAAAGGCCAGGCGACCAGAGCAGTAATAAACAGGACCACAGCCCCTGCCGAACCTAACTGAATAGGAAGGAAGAGCGTGCCTGCACCAACGGCTGTGCCGTAGAGCGCGAAACTCCACAGAGTTTCTTCTTTTGACCAAATATTAGACATTATCTGAACGTATCATCTACAAATTAAACAAAATGGAGGGCAATTTACCATAAACCAGGTTAAGTATGGGAGATTAACGCCCTTTCTACCTCTCTATTGGTGGGTTAGTGGTTGCAAACCTTACGTGCCAGTTATGTCTCTGACTGCTACTCAGGCATATTTCCTTTGTGATAAAAATCACTTTTTTTAAACAATTAAGATAACTGCAATTAACAATCATTTACTATTGCACTGTTAATTGGTGCGAGGTTGTGATGAAAGACGTTGTGATTGTCGGGGCGTTACGGACACCTATCGGCTGCTTTCGTGGTGCGTTAGCGGGTCATTCCGCTGTGGAACTTGGCAGCCTGGTCGTGAAAGCGTTAATAGAACGTACCGGTGTTTCTGCATATGCGGTGGATGAAGTGATTCTTGGTCAGGTGTTGACTGCAGGGGCAGGGCAGAATCCGGCAAGGCAATCGGCTATTAAAGGTGGTCTTCCTAATAGCGTTTCTGCAATCACGATTAATGACGTTTGCGGTTCCGGGCTTAAAGCACTGCATCTGGCTACTCAGGCGATACAGTGTGGCGAGGCTGATATTGTCATCGCCGGTGGTCAGGAAAACATGAGTCGCGCACCACATGTTCTGACTGATAGCCGCACCGGTGCACAGCTTGGTAATAGCCAGTTGGTTGATAGTCTTGTGCACGATGGGTTGTGGGATGCCTTCAATGATTATCATATTGGTGTCACCGCCGAAAATCTGGCTCGCGAATATGGCATCAGCCGTCAGTTGCAGGATGCTTACGCACTTAGCTCGCAACAAAAAGCGCGAGCGGCGATTGACGCCGGACGATTTAAAGATGAGATCGTCCCGGTAATGACCCAAAGTAACGGTCAGACGTTGGTTGTAGATACCGATGAACAGCCACGCACTGACGCCAGTGCAGAAGGCTTAGCCCGTTTAAATCCTTCATTTGATAGTCTCGGCTCTGTGACAGCGGGTAATGCATCATCCATAAACGATGGCGCAGCTGCAGTAATGATGATGAGCGAAGCCAAAGCACGAGCGTTGAATTTACCCGTGCTGGCCCGCATCCGCGCATTTGCCAGCGTTGGTGTAGATCCGGCATTGATGGGAATTGCGCCGGTGTATGCGACCCGCCGTTGCCTGGAGCGTGTTGGCTGGCAGTTGGCTGATGTCGATCTTATCGAGGCTAATGAAGCGTTTGCTGCACAGGCGCTTTCGGTTGGCAAGATGCTTGAATGGGATGAGCGTCGGGTCAATGTCAATGGTGGCGCGATCGCACTCGGTCACCCAATAGGCGCTTCCGGTTGCCGAATCCTCGTGTCTCTGGTTCATGAAATGGTGAAACGTAATGCCCGCAAAGGACTGGCTACGCTTTGTATCGGCGGGGGCCAGGGCGTGGCATTGACCATTGAACGTGACGAATAGCTCTGCATTTCCTCCTTACCGATAAATATCAGCCGTCATTAATCTGTTGAATAATGGTGGCTGGCGAGTCGACATACATTTTCAGGGCTCCCTGATTTTCCCATTCTCATGACATATTCGTGATCGACACTGCACTTTTTTCAGTCCTTAACTTAAAAATGAAACAATGTTTTATTTTTAATTGAAAACCCTATCCCGTGGGCATATCATCCCCTTATAGAGAAAACGAAACAGTGTTTCACTATCGTTTTCTATTTTCACGCTTCACTGATTATCGGAGGTTGATGTGGACGTAAGACAGAGCATCCACAGTGCGCATGCAAAAACGCTGGATACCCAGGGGCTGCGCAATGAATTTTTGGTTGAAAAGGTATTTATCGCCGATGAGTACACCATGGTTTACAGCCACATTGACCGTATTATTGTTGGCGGCATTATGCCGGTAACTAAAACGGTTTCCGTTGGCGGGGAAGTTGGTAAACAACTCGGCGTAAGCTATTTCCTGGAACGTCGCGAGTTAGGTGTTATCAATATTGGCGGTGCCGGTACGATTACTGTCGATGGTCAATGCTATGAAATCGGTCACCGCGACGCCCTGTATGTTGGTAAAGGTGCAAAAGAAGTTGTCTTTGCCAGTATTGATACCGCCACTCCGGCGAAGTTTTATTACAATTGCGCACCTGCGCATACGACGTATCCCACCAAAAAAGTCACACCGGACGAAGTATCTCCAGTCACGTTAGGCGATAACCTCACCAGTAACCGTCGCACGATTAACAAATATTTTGTCCCGGATGTACTGGAAACCTGCCAATTGAGTATGGGGCTGACGGAGCTGGCTCCGGGTAACTTGTGGAACACCATGCCGTGTCACACCCACGAGCGCCGGATGGAAGTTTATTTCTATTTCAATATGGATGATGACGCCTGCGTTTTCCACATGATGGGGCAGCCGCAAGAAACGCGTCATATTGTGATGCATAACGAGCAGGCGGTGATCTCCCCGAGCTGGTCGATCCATTCCGGTGTCGGAACCAAAGCTTATACCTTTATCTGGGGCATGGTCGGTGAAAACCAGGTCTTTGATGATATGGACCATGTGGCCGTTAAAGATTTGCGCTAGTTGTGGGCATAAACGAATAAGGTATTGTTATGATTTTAAGTGCATTTTCTCTCGAAGGTAAAGTTGCGGTCGTCACTGGTTGTGATACTGGACTGGGTCAGGGGATGGCGTTGGGGCTGGCGCAAGCGGGCTGTGACATTGTTGGCATTAACATCGTTGAACCGACTGAAACCATCAAGCAGGTCACGGCGCTGGGGCGTCGTTTTTTAAGCCTGACCGCCGATCTGCGAAAGATTGATGGCATTCCAGCACTGCTGGATCGCGCGGTAGCTGAGTTTGGTCATATTGATATCCTGGTGAATAACGCCGGATTGATTCGGCGCGAAGATGCTCTCGAGTTCAGCGAAAAAGACTGGGACGATGTCATGAACCTGAATATCAAGAGCGTATTCTTCATGTCTCAGGCAGCGGCGAAACACTTTATCGCGCAAGGCAATGGCGGCAAGATTATCAATATCGCGTCAATGCTCTCCTTCCAGGGCGGGATCCGTGTGCCTTCTTATACCGCATCAAAAAGCGGCGTGATGGGCGTGACGCGATTGATGGCGAATGAATGGGCTAAACACAACATTAATGTTAATGCGATAGCTCCGGGTTACATGGCAACCAACAATACTCAACAACTACGGGCAGATGAACAACGTAGCGCGGAAATTCTCGACCGCATTCCAGCTGGCCGTTGGGGACTGCCGAGTGACCTGATGGGGCCGGTAGTGTTCCTTGCCTCCAGCGCTTCAGATTATGTGAATGGTTATACCATTGCCGTGGATGGCGGTTGGCTGGCTCGTTAATTCATTTCTCTTACTTTTATGACCCTGCCGCATGGCAGGGTTTTTTATACCTGTAGATCATCATAATCCATATCATGGTTATGAAATAATCCATATCAATTATCAATTAATGAACTTTATGAGTTTTATCTGCTTTAAAATTAGGTGGTTAATAATAATCTCAATTATTCAACTTAATTTGAAAATTGGAATATCCATCACATAACGACATGTCGTAGCAATTTAATCCATATTTATGCTATTTCCGACCTGACACCTGTGTGAATTGTTCACGTATTTTTTCACTATGTCTTACTCTCTGCTGGCAGGAAAAAATGGTTACTATCAATACGGAATCTACTTTAACGCCACGTTCTTTGCGGGATACGCGGCGTATGAATATGTTTGTTTCGGTAGCTGCTGCGGTCGCAGGATTGTTATTTGGTCTTGATATCGGCGTAATCGCCGGAGCGTTGCCGTTCATTACCGATCACTTTGTACTGACCAGTCGTTTGCAGGAATGGGTGGTCAGTAGCATGATGCTCGGCGCAGCAATTGGTGCGCTGTTTAATGGTTGGCTGTCGTTCCGCCTGGGGCGTAAATACAGCCTGATGGCGGGGGCCATCCTGTTTGTGCTCGGCTCGATAGGGTCCGCTTTTGCGACCAGCGTAGAGATGTTAATCGCAGCTCGTGTGGTGCTGGGCATTGCTGTCGGGATCGCGTCTTACACCGCTCCTCTGTATCTTTCTGAAATGGCAAGTGAAAACGTTCGCGGTAAGATGATCAGCATGTACCAGTTGATGGTCACTCTCGGCATCGTGCTGGCGTTTTTATCCGATACAGCGTTCAGTTATAGCGGTAACTGGCGCGCAATGTTGGGGGTTCTTGCCTTACCGGCAGTCCTGCTGATTATTCTGGTGGTCTTCCTGCCAAATAGCCCGCGCTGGCTGGCGGAAAAGGGGCGTCATATTGAGGCGGAAGAAGTGTTGCGTATGCTGCGTGATACGTCGGAAAAAGCGCGAGAAGAACTCAACGAAATTCGTGAAAGCCTGAAGTTAAAACAGGGCGGTTGGGCACTGTTTAAGATCAACCGTAACGTCCGTCGTGCTGTGTTTCTCGGTATGTTGTTGCAGGCGATGCAGCAGTTTACCGGTATGAACATCATCATGTACTACGCGCCGCGTATCTTCAAAATGGCGGGCTTTACGACCACAGAACAGCAGATGATTGCGACTCTGGTCGTGGGGCTGACCTTTATGTTCGCCACCTTCATTGCGGTCTTTACGGTAGATAAAGCAGGGCGTAAACCGGCTCTGAAAATTGGTTTCAGCGTGATGGCGTTAGGCACTCTGGTGCTGGGTTACTGCCTGATGCAGTTTGATAACGGTACGGCTTCCAGTGGCTTGTCCTGGCTCTCTGTTGGCATGACGATGATGTGTATTGCCGGTTATGCGATGAGCGCCGCGCCAGTGGTGTGGATCTTGTGCTCTGAAATTCAGCCGCTGAAATGCCGCGATTTTGGCATCACCTGCTCAACGACGACAAACTGGGTGTCGAATATGATTATCGGCGCGACCTTCCTGACACTGCTTGATAGCATTGGCGCTGCCGGTACGTTCTGGCTCTACACTGGGCTGAACATTGCGTTTGTGGGCATTACTTTCTGGCTCATTCCGGAAACCAAAAATGTCACGCTGGAACATATCGAACGCAAACTGATGGCAGGCGAGAAGTTGAGAAATATCGGCGTCTGATTTCACGGGCCGGATGTGCTGTACATCCAGCCCTTTTTTCGTTAATAGAGATTGGGCACCTGGCCGTTGAGGCGTTTGTCTCGTTCCTTATTCAGCCTTGTTGCGGTAACACACATCAGGAGAGAGGAATGAAAACAATTGGTTTGCTGGGAGGAATGAGCTGGGAATCCACCATTCCTTACTATCGTTTGATAAATGAAGGTATTAAACAGCGGCTTGGTGGGCTTCACTCTGCGCAAGTGCTGCTACATAGCGTCGATTTTCATGAAATAGAAGAGTGCCAGCGTCGCGGTGAGTGGGACAAAACCGGGGATATTCTGGCTGAGGCGGCGCTTGGCTTACAGCGGGCGGGCGCAGAAGGTATTGTGTTATGTACCAATACGATGCACAAAGTGGCGGATGCCATTGAGTCTCGTTGCTCTCTGCCTTTCTTACACATAGCGGATGCCACTGGACGTGCAATTATCCGGGCTGGAATGACTCGTGTGGCGCTGCTGGGTACGCGTTACACCATGGAACAGGATTTTTATCGCGGGCGGCTGACGGAACAATTTTCCATCAACTGTCTCATTCCTGAAGCGGATGAACGGGCGAAAATTAATCAGATTATTTTTGAAGAACTGTGTCTGGGGCAATTTACCGAAGCGTCACGCACTTATTATGCGCAAGTGATTGCTCGCCTTGCAGAACAGGGCGCACAGGGCGTTATTTTTGGCTGCACAGAAATTGGTTTACTGGTGCCAGAAGAGCGCAGTGTTCTGCCTGTGTTTGATACCGCGGCGATCCATGCCGAGGATGCTGTCGCTTTTATGCTGTCGTAGCTGACGACAAAATAGCGTCAAGAGAAGTGACCAGTTTCGGTAATCCCGCTTGTAAATGCTCACTAAACGCCTGCACCAGCGCTGATGACGGGCGGTGCAGGGGGCGGATCAGGCTGACGGTGAACGGAACCGCAATACTGAACCGCCGCACCACTAAACCGCTTGCCGCATAATCCAGTGCGGTGAGCGGGTTAACCACCGAAACACCTACCCCCGCCCGTACCATTGCGCAGACTGACGCGGCGCTGTGGGTTTCTACGATCATGCGTCGTTTAACCTGATGTTCAGTAAACAATTGATCCAGCAACTGGCGATAGCTGTCAGTACGGGAAAGGCTGATGTAGTTCTCACTGTGAAAATCTTCTGGCGTTAATATCTCTTTTGCCGCCAGCGGATGACCCGGAGGTAACACACACACTTCATCTAAAGAGAGTAATTCGGTACGTTCTGTTCCCACAGGCGTATGGAGTGTCTCAGTGAGTCCTAAATCATGACGCTGGGCCGAGAGCCACTCTTCAAGTAGCGGTGATTCCTGGGGCACGATATTTAAGCTGACATCGGGATAACGTGCCAGAAAGGGTTGCAGGAGCTGCGGTAAAAAAGATTGCGAAAAGACCGGCAGGCAGGCAATAGACAGTTCTCCCTGGCGAAACTCGCGCAGACTTTCTGCGGCGCTGACAATGCGATCCAGTCCGTACCAGGATCGTTGCACTTCTTCAAACAGACGCAGTCCTTGCACGGTAGGATGCAATCGTCCACGTACGCGCTCAAACAATTTCAGCCCGATCACCTTCTCAAAGCGCGCCAGTTCGCGGCTGACAGTTGGCTGTGAGGTGTGTAGCAGGTGTGCCGCCTCAGTCAGGCTTCCGGCGGTCATTACCGCATGAAAAATTTCAATATGACGTAAGTTAACGGCGGCCATTAGCGCTCTCTCGCAATCCGGTAATCCATATCATTTTTGCATAGACTCAACATAAATCGATATTTTTTATTCTTTTTATGATGTGGCGTAATCATAAAAAAGCACTTATCTGGAGTTTGTTATGCCACATTCACTGTTCAGCACTGATACCGATCTCACCGCCGAAAATCTGCTGCGTTTGCCCGCAGAATTTGGCTGCCCGGTGTGGGTCTACGATGCGCAAATTATTCGTCGGCAGATTGCAGCGCTGAAACAGTTTGATGTGGTGCGCTTCGCACAGAAAGCCTGTTCCAATATTCATATTTTGCGCTTAATGCGTGAGCAGGGCGTGAAAGTGGATTCCGTCTCGTTAGGCGAAATAGAGCGTGCGTTGGCGGCGGGTTACAATCCGCAAACGTACCCCGATGATATTGTTTTTACGGCAGATGTTATCGATCAGGCGACGCTTGAACGCGTCAGTGAATTGCAAATTCCGGTGAATGCGGGTTCTGTTGATATGCTCGACCAACTGGGTCAGGTTTCGCCAGGGCATCGGGTATGGCTGCGTGTTAATCCGGGGTTTGGTCACGGGCATAGCCAAAAAACCAATACTGGTGGCGAAAACAGCAAGCACGGTATCTGGTACACCGATCTGCCCGCCGCACTGGACGTGATACAACGTCATCATCTACAGCTGGTCGGCATTCACATGCACATTGGTTCTGGCGTTGATTATGCCCATCTGGAACAGGTATGTGGTGCTATGGTGCGTCAGGTCCTCGAATTCGGTCAGGATTTACAGGCTATTTCTGCGGGCGGTGGGCTTTCTATTCCTTATCAACAGGGTGAAGAGGCGGTTGATACCGAACATTATTATGGTCTGTGGAATGCCGCGCGTGAGCAAATCGCCCGCCATTTGGGCCACCCTGTGAAACTGGAAATTGAACCGGGTCGCTTCCTGGTAGCGCAGTCTGGCGTGTTAATTACTCAGGTGCGGAGCGTCAAACAAATGGGTAGCCGCCACTTTGTGCTGGTTGATGCCGGGTTCAACGATCTGATGCGTCCGGCAATGTACGGTAGTTACCACCATATCAGTGCCCTGGCAGCTGATGGTCGTTCACTGGAACACGCACCAACGGTGGAAACCGTCGTCGCCGGGCCGTTATGTGAATCGGGCGATGTCTTTACCCAGCAGGAAGGGGGAAATGTTGAAACCCGCGCCTTGCCGGAAGTGAAGGCAGGGGATTATCTGGTACTGCATGATACGGGGGCATATGGCGCGTCAATGTCATCCAACTACAATAGCCGTCCGCTGTTACCAGAAGTTCTGTTTGATAATGGTCAGGCGCGGTTAATTCGCCGTCGCCAGACCATCGAAGAATTACTGGCACTGGAATTGCTTTAACTGCGGTTAGTCGCTGGTTGCATGATGACTTGCCTCCAGCGACGGAGTTGACACTGAATGGCGACGTACCAGCGTCGGACTAAAGACATTAGTGATTTCCGGGAGAGGGCGATTATCCGCCAGTGCCAAAGCCAGTTCGGCAGCCTGCGTCGCCATCGTCACGATTGGGTAACGCACGGTGGTCAGGCGCGGACGCACATAGCGTGACACCAGCACATCATCAAAGCCAATTAACGAAATCTCACCCGGTACATCAATACCATTATCATTGAGAACGCCCATCGCACCCGCCGCCATTGAATCGTTATAACAGGCTACCGCAGTGAAATTTCTGCCTCGTCCCAAAAGCTCGGTCATTGCCTGTTCGCCGCCGCTTTCGTCTGGTTCGCCAAATGTCACCAGCCGGTCATTGGCCGCAATACCACTTTCAGCAAGGGCATCGTAATACCCTTGCAGACGATCTTCGGCGTCAGAAATAGAGTGGTTAGAACACAGATAACCAATGCGGGTATGACCTTGCTGAATTAAATGACGCGTTGCCAGCCAGGCACCGTAACGATCGTCCAGAGCAATACAACGGTTTTCAAAGCCAGGCAGGATACGGTTGATCAGCACCATACCGGGCATTTGTTTCATTAATGAGGCTAAATCGGCATCCGGTATCATTTTGGCATGGACGACCAACGCAGCACAGCGATGGCGGATCAGTTGCTCAATAGCCTGACGCTCTTTTTGTTCGTTGTGGTAACCGTTGCCAATCAATAAAAAATTACCAGTGTGATAAGCCACCTGTTCGACCGCTTTCACCATTGCACCGAAAAACGGATCGGAAACATCACCAACGACCAGACCGACCGTTTCAGTGGTCTGCTGCGCCAGCGCACGGGCGTTGGCGTTCGGGTGATAGCTAAGAGACTCCATTGCACTATGCACAGCAAGCCGTGAAGCTTCGCTGGCTTTGGGTGAATTATTAATGACGCGGGAAACGGTGGCGACTGAAACGCCTGCCAGTCGGGCTACATCCTTTATGGTCGCCATGAAAATACCTTAGTGGGTAAACGCTTACATTCTTTCAGTGTTACGGAAAACGCCCGTTGGTTCAAGGGGTGGCGTGTTTTCATCGTGGGAATGTGAGCCAAACGCAAATAAGTAAGACAAAAAAAGAGATTGCAAACCTTTGGTTACACTTTGCGAAACGCTGTTGCGATTGACCGCTGGTGGCGTTTGGCTTCAGGTTGCTAAAGTGGTGATCCCAGAGGTATTGATAGGTGAAGTCAACTTCGGGTTGAGCACATGAATTACACCAGCCTGCGCAGATGCGCAGGTTTTTTTTTGCCGGTCATCAATCTGTAACAGTAACCGACAATTTACACACCTCGTTGCATTTCCCTTCATTCCTTTGCGTTTTCTCGCTGGCGAAGAGTCGTCGTGCAGACCACAATCAAGATCCCAGAGGTATTGATTGGTGAGATTATTCGGTACGCTCTTCGTACCCTGTCTCTTGCACCAACCTGCGCGGATGCGCAGGTTTTTTTTCGCACCTAATTTACTGTCGCTCGCGTTCTTTATCTCGTGTAATCTCCCTCCATTCGCTTTTACTGAATCAGAGCAAAGGGAGTTGGAATGCTTTTTAGCTTTTTTCGAAATTTGTGCCGTGTTTTGTATCGCGTTCGCGTTACGGGTGACACCCAGGCACTGAAGGGCGAGCGCGTTCTAATCACGCCTAATCACGTCTCTTTTATTGATGGCATACTGCTGGCATTGTTTTTACCCGTACGTCCGGTATTTGCCGTTTACACCTCAATAAGCCAACAGTGGTATATGCGTTGGCTGAAATCATTTATCGACTTTGTTCCTCTCGACCCGACGCAACCTATGGCGATTAAACATCTGGTACGTCTGGTGGAACAGGGCCGACCAGTGGTGATTTTCCCTGAAGGACGAATCACCACCACAGGCTCGCTGATGAAAATCTACGATGGTGCGGGTTTTGTCGCGGCGAAGTCTGGTGCAACGGTTATTCCTGTGCGTATTGAAGGGGCGGAACTTACGCACTTCAGCCGCCTGAAAGGCCTGGTTAAACGTCGCTTGTTCCCGCAAATTACTCTGCATATTTTGCCACCAACGCAGGTAGAGATGCCGGATGCGCCGCGTGCCCGTGACCGTCGCAAAATCGCTGGCGAAATGCTGCATCAAATAATGATGGAAGCGCGTATGGCGGTGCGCCCGCGTGAAACGCTGTACGAATCTTTACTGAGTGCAATGTACCGCTTCGGAGCCGGGAAGAAATGTGTCGAAGACGTCAACTTTACCCCAGACTCCTATCGCAAATTGCTTACGAAAACGCTGTTTGTTGGACGCATCCTTGAAAAATACAGTGTTGAAGGCGAACACATCGGCTTAATGCTGCCCAATGCAGGCATCAGTGCGGCAGTGATTTTTGGGGCCATCGCCCGTCGCCGCATTCCCGCAATGATGAACTACACCGCCGGGGTAAAAGGGCTGACCAGTGCTATTACGGCGGCTGAAATCAAAACCATCTTCACTTCCCGCCAGTTTCTCGATAAAGGCAAACTCTGGCATCTGCCGGAGCAACTTACTCAGGTGCGCTGGGTCTATCTGGAAGATTTAAAAGCAGATGTCACCACTGCCGACAAAGTGTGGATCTTCGCTCATTTGCTGATGCCGCGTCTGGCACAGGTAAAACAGCAGCCGGAAGAAGAGGCGCTGATCCTTTTTACCTCCGGTTCTGAAGGCCATCCGAAAGGCGTCGTCCATAGCCATAAAAGCATTCTGGCGAACGTCGAGCAGATTAAAACGATTGCCGACTTCACCACCAACGATCGCTTTATGTCGGCGTTACCGCTGTTTCACTCCTTTGGGCTGACGGTAGGCCTGTTTACGCCACTGCTCACAGGTGCAGAAGTGTTCCTTTATCCAAGCCCGCTGCATTACCGTATTGTGCCGGAGTTGGTGTATGACCGCAGTTGCACCGTGTTGTTCGGTACCTCCACTTTCCTCGGTCACTACGCGCGTTTCGCCAACCCGTATGACTTCTACCGTCTACGCTATGTGGTGGCAGGCGCAGAAAAACTACAAGAAAGTACCAAACAGCTTTGGCAGGATAAATTTGGCCTGCGGATCCTTGAAGGCTACGGTGTGACCGAGTGCGCGCCTGTCGTTTCCATCAACGTACCGATGGCGGCGAAACCCGGTACGGTAGGGCGTATTCTACCAGGAATGGATGCGCGCCTGTTGTCGGTTCCTGGTATCGAAGAGGGCGGACGCCTGCAACTGAAAGGGCCGAACATAATGAACGGCTATCTGCGGGTGGAGAAGCCAGGTGTACTGGAAGTGCCCACCGCCGAGAATGTTCGCGGCGAAATGGAGCGCGGCTGGTATGACACTGGCGATATTGTGCGTTTCGACGAGCAGGGCTTTGTGCAGATTCAGGGCCGCGCAAAACGCTTTGCCAAAATTGCAGGCGAAATGGTATCGCTGGAAATGGTGGAACAACTGGCACTTGGTGTTTCGCCAGATAAAGTCCATGCCACTGCGATTAAGAGCGATGCCAGCAAAGGCGAGGCGCTGGTGCTTTTCACCACAGATAACGAACTGACGCGCGATAAGTTGCAACAGTATGCCCGCGAGCACGGCGTGCCGGAGCTTGCTGTACCGCGCGATATTCGCTATCTGAAACAGATGCCATTACTTGGCAGCGGCAAACCTGACTTTGTCACGTTGAAAAGCTGGGTAGACGAAGCGGAACAACACGATGAGTGAGTCAGTGCACACTAACACTTCGTTGTGGTCGAAGGGGATGAAAGCGGTTATCGTGGCGCAGTTTCTCTCTGCGTTTGGCGATAATGCACTACTGTTTGCCACTCTAGCGCTACTGAAAGCGCAGTTCTATCCGGAGTGGAGCCAGCCCATCCTGCAAATGGTGTTTGTAGGTGCTTACATTCTTTTTGCGCCGTTTGTCGGGCAGGTGGCGGATAGCTTCGCCAAAGGCCGGGTGATGATGTTTGCCAACGGCCTGAAGCTGCTGGGCGCAGCCAGTATCTGCTTTGGTATCAATCCGTTTCTCGGCTATACGCTGGTGGGTGTTGGTGCTGCAGCCTATTCACCGGCGAAATACGGTATTCTCGGCGAATTAACCACGGGTAGTAAGTTAGTGAAAGCTAACGGTTTAATGGAAGCTTCTACCATAGCGGCGATTTTGCTCGGTTCCGTAGCCGGTGGTGTACTGGCTGACTGGCATGTCCTGTTCGCCCTGGCCGCATGCGCACTGGCCTACGGTGGTGCGGTCGTTGCCAATATCTACATTCCCAAACTGGCGGCGGCGCGTCCGGGGCAGTCCTGGAATCTCATCAACATGACCCGCAGTTTCCTGAATGCCTGCACCTCGCTA
This sequence comes from Escherichia sp. WS547, assembly GCF_046486065.1. Lineage (NCBI taxonomy): Bacteria > Pseudomonadati > Pseudomonadota > Gammaproteobacteria > Enterobacterales > Enterobacteriaceae > Escherichia > Escherichia sp. WS547. The sequence goes on from NZ_JBJQMA010000004.1 coordinate 122,018, forward strand.
TGGCGCAATGGTGAAACGCGTTTTTCGCTGGTGGGCACCAGTTTATTCTGGGGAGCAGGTGTCACGCTGCGTTTTCTGTTGGTGCTGTGGGTACCGGTGGCGCTGGGCATTACCGATAACGCTACGCCGACCTATCTCAACGCGATGGTAGCGATTGGTATCGTGGTTGGCGCTGGTGCGGCAGCGAAGTTAGTTACGCTGGAAACCGTGTCACGCTGTATGCCAGCCGGGATTTTGATTGGCGTGGTGGTACTGATTTTCTCCCTGCAACACGAGCTGCTGCCAGCCTATGCCTTGTTGATGCTGATTGGCGTGCTGGGGGGCTTTTTTGTCGTTCCGCTCAATGCGTTGCTACAGGAACGGGGTAAAAAAAGCGTCGGGGCGGGGAATGCAATTGCAGTACAAAACCTTGGCGAAAACAGCGCCATGTTGTTGATGCTGGGCATTTACTCGCTGGCGGTAATGGTAGGCATCCCGGTCGTGCCCATTGGCATTGGCTTCGGTGCGCTGTTTGCGCTGGCAATAACGGCGCTGTGGATCTGGCAGCGCCGTCATTAATATTTAACGCCGGTTTTAATCGGCGTTAATCTTATGGTGCCGGATAAGTATAAACCTGATGTACCGCTTCAATTTCAGCTAATACGTCTTCGCTTAACTCCAGATGCAAACTTTCGACGTTAGTTTTCAGCTGCTCCATCGTGGTTGCGCCCAGCAGAGTGCTGGCAACAAACGGTTGACGGCGTACAAAAGCGAGCGCCATCTGTGCAGGATCCAGGCCATGACGTCTGGCTATATCAACATACGCCGCGACGGCTTTTTGCGTTTGCTCACCGCTATAGCGTGTGAAGCGACTAAAGAGCGTATTACGTGCGCCAGCGGGTTTTGCACCGTTGAGATATTTCCCGGTCAGCGTGCCGAAACCCAGGCACGAATAGGCCAGCAGTTCGACCCCTTCATACTGGCTGACTTCTGCCAGACCTACTTCAAAACTGCGGTTTAACAGACTGTAAGGGTTCTGAATGGTGACAATACGCGGCAGATCGTGTTTGTCTGCCAGATGCAGGTAGCGCATTACGCCAAATGCAGTTTCGTTCGACACGCCGATATAACGAATTTTTCCCGCGCGTTGGTACTCTGCCAGTGCGTCCAGCGTATCCAGCAGCGAAACTGCAGGCGCAGAATCCGTCCAGCTATAACCGAGTTTGCCAAAGCAGTTGGTTGGGCGCTGCGGCCAGTGCACCTGATAAAGATCGAGGTAATCAGTCTGCAGACGCTTGAGGCTGTCATGCAACGCTTCGCGGATATTCTTCCGATCCAGCGCCTGATCCGGGCGGATGCCCTTGTCATTATTGCGCGACGGTCCGCTCACTTTGGAGGCGATAATTAACTTTTCGCGGCTGCCATGTTTCGCCAGCCAGTTGCCGACGTAGGTTTCGGTTAACCCTTGCGTTTCGGGGCGCGGAGGTACTGGGTACATTTCGGCAACGTCGATAAGGTTAATGCCCTGAGCGACGGCATAGTCGAGTTGTGCGTGGGCGTCGGCTTCGCTGTTCTGTTCACCAAACGTCATCGTGCCAAGCCCCAGCGTGCTGACTTCCAGCGAACTGTGGGGTATACGGTGATATTGCATAGCCGTTTCCTTTTTATAATCACGACATAAGGAATATAAAAATGGCAGAGGGAAGGGAAAAGGGAAAGAGAAAAATCTTAAGGCCAGCCGGATGCTGACCTTATTTGTTAACGTTCAATAATTTGCGAAACATCATCACGGTTAATTTGCATCGCGTTACCTTGCTGATCGTGATAACTCACCAGCCCGGTATCATCATCAATTTCAGGTTTTCCATCGGTCAAAATCATACGGCCATCTTTGGTCGCCATGACGTAATCACTGGAACACCCGGAAACAGCAAACGCCAGTCCGACTGCAGAAATTATTACTGCCCATTTTTTCATCCGGTTATCCTCATTTGGCCCACCTATGATAATAGTCTGTTTATAAACCGACGTTATATATCTTGAAAGCAGGAAAATCTTAAACTGTGAGGGTAACAGGAGTGAGTACGCCCTCCCGCAGGAGAGCGTACGGAGTATCAGAGCGGGTTCTTTTTGTTGCGAATCAGGTTGAGGCTTTCAACCGCAATAGAGAAGAACATCGCGAAGTAGATGTAACCTTTCGGTACGTGGATGTCGAAACTTTCCAGAATCAGGGTAAAGCCCACCAGAATCAGGAAAGAGAGCGCCAGCATTTTTACCGAAGGATGGCGTTCGACAAAATCACCAATCGAGCGCGCGGCAAACATCATAACGCCTACGGCAATCACCACGGCTGCCATCATAATAAACAGGTGATCTGACAGACCCACAGCGGTAATCACCGAGTCGAGGCTGAAGATAATATCCAGCAGCATAATCTGCACGATAGCGCCGAGGAATGATGAAACGCGTGTTTTCAGCCCTTCTTCTTCACCTTCAATGGATTCGTGGATTTCCTTGCTGGCTTTCCAGATAAGGAACAAGCCACCCAGAAGCAGAATCAAATCACGGGCGGAAATTTCCTGACTGAATAATGTAAAAAGCGGATTTGTCAGGCGCGTAACCCAGGCGATTGATGCCAGCAGCGCCAGACGCATAACCATGGCTCCCGCCAACCCCAGACGCCGCGCATGAGCACGTTGTGCTGTGGGGAGCTTTGCCACCACCAGAGAAAGGAAAATAATATTGTCGATCCCAAGAACGATCTCCAGCAGCGTCAGCGTACCGAGCGCAAGCCAGGCGTTAGGATCGGTTATCCATGCAAATAACATCTAAAAAGCCCTGCCAAAAAAATGAAGCGGTAATTATATGCCCGGAAAGCGGCAGGTCAAAGCGATGGCTACTGGATCAGAAAATGACGGGCCAGTAGCGCACTGGTGAAATTCTTCTTCAAATAAAATCCGCGCGGCAGCGTCAGAATCCGTTCGCCCCGGGCACCAATGGCTTCGGTCAGCGCTTTCGCATTCGCTGCTTTCGGTCGTATCTGTAAATACTCCCCGTGACGAGCGGTAATCCGCTCAACCTGACCGAGAACAATCATATCCATTAATTCTTCCCAGTCTTCGCGTAGCTGTCGGTCTTCCTCTTCATTCGGGCTCCACAGTAACGGTGATCCTACGCGACGCTGCGCCAGCGGGATGCTGCGCTCTCCTTCAACCGGTATCCACAGTACGCGTTTGAGCTTGTGGCGTACGTGGCTGGTTTCCCAAGTCACCCCGCTATTACCCGTTAACGGGGCAACACAAACGAATGTTGTTTCCAGCGGACGACCAAGACTATCCACAGGGATAGTTTTAAGTTCCACGCCCAGGGCAGCAAAATCTTGCTCAGGTTTACTCCCTGCGCTGGCACCTAGCCAGATCTCCAGTAACACGCCAATCCAGCCCTTATCGCGTTTTAAATTCTCCGGCGTCACCAGCCCAGCAAGTGCCGCCAGTTCTCCCAATGTATAACCAGAAAGTTGTTGTGCTTGCGCTAACAATTGTTCTTCAGTTTCGGGAGGAGAGAGCAGTGGGCGAGGTTGGGACATGTCATGATACCTTGGTTAAAAAACAAACAGCATTTCTGTGCCGAATATTCGCAGTGTAACTTTTTCCACATGCGTTGTTCAATTATCTGATTTATATTGCTTTTTAGATTGTCGGTAATCGAGTTGCGCAACACTGCAACGGGTTTTCCAAATCTGGTCACTGAAAATAAACAGGATCTTACACCATGTTATCCACAGAAAGCTGGGATAACTGTGAAAAACCTCCACTACTGTTTCCATTTACAGCCTTGACGTGCGACGAAACTCCAGTTTTTAGTGGCTCAGTGCTTAACTTAGTGGCACATTCTGTGGATAAATACCGCATTGATTGATTTTTCGCCAACCCGTAAATGAGAGGTGTGACCTGGGTCACGAATTACTCTTTTTTATTACTCAAATTACATGTAATGCATTGACTGATAATGAATATTTTAAAATGTCTATATCGGGCTTATTCAGAATGCTCCGGGTTTTCCCGTAGTAATTCCGTAGTTCTTCACAACTCTATCCACAGAAAAGGTGAATAAAAACGGCTATCCACCCCTTCCTCTGTTTATAACTCTGCACATAACTGTGAGTTATTCAATTGTTATTAGTGTGTAATGCCCTGCAGAGAGTGGTTTACCGTCTTCCTGGAGTATGAAACAATCATTCGTATATAAAGCTTTATTTTGAGGTAGTCCGGTGATTGATGACGATGGCTACCGCCCAAACGTAGGTATCGTGATTTGTAATCGCCAGGGGCAGGTAATGTGGGCCCGGCGATTTGGTCAGCACTCCTGGCAATTTCCGCAAGGCGGAATCAACCCCGGAGAATCCGCAGAGCAGGCGATGTACCGTGAATTGTTTGAAGAAGTAGGATTAAGCCGCAAAGACGTTCGAATCCTTGCTTCAACGCGTAACTGGTTGCGCTACAAATTACCGAAACGTTTGGTGCGTTGGGACACGAAGCCGGTTTGTATCGGCCAAAAACAAAAATGGTTTCTCTTGCAGCTGGTGAGCGGCGATGCAGAAATCAATATGCAAACCAGCAGTACACCAGAGTTTGACGGCTGGCGATGGGTAAGTTACTGGTATCCAGTCAGACAGGTGGTGTCATTTAAACGTGATGTCTACCGTAGGGTAATGAAAGAGTTCGCGAGTGTGGTGATGTCACTGCAGGAAAATACGCCAAAACCACAAAACGCATCTGCTTATCGACGTAAAAGAGGTTAAGTCACGCCAATTATGCTCACTCGCCTGCGCGAAATAGTCGAAAAGGTAGCCAGCGCACCACGCCTGAATGAGGCGTTAAATATTCTGGTTACCGACATCTGTCTTGCGATGGATACCGAGGTCTGTTCGGTCTACCTGGCCGATCATGATCGACGTTGTTACTACCTGATGGCGACCCGGGGGCTGAAAAAACCACGCGGTCGCACTGTAACGCTCGCGTTTGATGAAGGGATCGTCGGCCTGGTTGGCAGGCTGGCGGAACCGATAAACCTTGCAGATGCGCAAAAGCACCCCAGCTTCAAATACATCCCCTCCGTAAAAGAAGAACGTTTCCGCGCGTTTTTAGGCGTACCAATTATTCAACGTCGCCAGTTGCTTGGTGTACTGGTGGTACAGCAACGAGAGCTGCGCCAGTATGACGAAAGTGAAGAATCCTTCCTGGTGACGCTTGCCACCCAGATGGCAGCGATTCTTTCTCAGTCGCAGTTGACTGCCTTGTTTGGGCAATATCGCCAGACGCGAATCCGTGCATTACCGGCAGCACCTGGTGTGGCGATTGCCGAAGGCTGGCAGGATGCCACGTTACCTTTAATGGAACAGGTGTATCAGGCATCAACGTTGGATCCGGCTCTGGAACGCGAACGACTGACCGGGGCGCTGGAAGAAGCGGCAAACGAGTTTCGCCGCTACAGCAAACGCTTTGCCGCCGGTGCACAAAAAGAAACGGCGGCTATTTTCGATCTTTACTCGCACCTGCTTTCGGACACCCGGCTGCGTCGCGAATTGTTTGCCGAGGTTGATAAAGGCTCGGTGGCAGAGTGGGCGGTAAAAACGGTCATTGAAAAATTTGCCGAACAGTTTGCCGCGCTAAGCGATAACTATCTCAAAGAGCGGGCTGGCGATTTACGTGCGCTGGGTCAGCGATTGCTGTTTCATCTTGATGACGCTAATCAAGGGCCGAACGCCTGGCCGGAACGTTTCATTCTGGTGGCAGATGAACTGTCAGCGACAACGCTTGCAGAGCTGCCCCAGGATCGCTTAGTCGGTGTTGTCGTGCGAGATGGCGCAGCCAACTCCCATGCTGCGATCATGGTACGTGCGCTGGGGATCCCTACCGTAATGGGCGCGGATATTCAGCCTTCGGTGCTGCATCGTCGGACGTTGATCGTCGATGGTTATCGCGGTGAATTGCTGGTCGATCCGGAGCCGGTACTGCTGCAAGAATATCAGCGGCTAATTAGTGAAGAGATTGAGCTTAGCCGTCTGGCGGAAGATGACGTCAATTTACCCGCCCAGTTAAAAAGCGGCGAGCGCATTAAAGTCATGCTCAATGCCGGTTTAAGCCCGGAACATGAAGAAAAACTGGGCAGCCGTATTGATGGCATAGGACTTTATCGCACTGAAATCCCATTCATGCTGCAAAGTGGTTTTCCGTCGGAAGAAGAACAGGTGGCGCAGTATCAGGGGATGCTGCAAATGTTCAATGATAAACCCGTCACCTTGCGTACGCTGGATGTCGGAGCAGATAAGCAGCTGCCTTACATGCCGATCAGCGAAGAGAATCCATGCCTGGGTTGGCGTGGGATTCGCATTACGCTCGATCAGCCGGAGATCTTCTTGATCCAGGTGCGGGCGATGCTGCGTGCTAATGCCGCTACGGGCAACCTGAATATTCTGTTGCCGATGGTCACCAGCCTCGATGAAGTTGACGAAGCACGCCGCCTGATTGAACGTGCAGGACGTGAAGTCGAGGAGATGATCGGTTACGAAATTCCCAAACCACGTATCGGCATCATGCTGGAAGTGCCGTCAATGGTATTTATGCTGCCGCATCTGGCAAAGCGGGTCGATTTTATCTCTGTTGGCACCAACGATCTGACTCAATACATCCTGGCCGTTGATCGCAACAATACCCGGGTGGCGAACATTTATGACAGTCTTCATCCTGCAATGTTACGAGCTCTGGCGATGATCGCCCGGGAAGCGGAAATACATGGAATCGATCTCCGTTTGTGCGGTGAAATGGCGGGCGATCCCATGTGCGTGGCAATCCTCATTGGGCTTGGGTATCGCCATCTGTCTATGAACGGACGTTCTGTAGCGCGCGTAAAATACCTGCTGCGGCGCATTGATTTTGCCGAAGCAGAAAATCTTGCGCAGCGTAGTCTGGAAGCGCAACTGGCGACCGAAGTTCGCCATCAGGTTGCAGCCTTTATGGAGCGTCGCGGCATGGGCGGGCTGATTCGCGGAGGGTTATAGCGCGGATCATATACATATCTTTTAACGGTATCCGGCAACCAGCCTGGTCCCCTTGTGCTATTATTCGCACCTTTGGAGCGCCTGAAACCTGCGGCGCGCATTTCAATCGCTGTTCTCTTTCAGCGAAATAACAAGAACTTGTGGTGACAGATGACCAGTAGCTATCTGCATTTTCCGGAGTTTGATCCGGTCATTTTCTCAATAGGACCCGTAGCGCTTCACTGGTACGGCCTGATGTATCTGGTGGGTTTCATTTTTGCAATGTGGCTGGCAACACGTCGGGCGAATCGTCCGGGCAGCGGCTGGACCAAAAATGAAGTTGAAAACTTACTCTATGCGGGCTTCCTCGGCGTCTTCCTCGGGGGACGTATTGGTTATGTTCTGTTCTACAATTTCCCGCAGTTTATGGCCGATCCGCTGTATCTGTTCCGTGTCTGGGACGGCGGCATGTCTTTCCACGGCGGCCTGATTGGCGTTATCGTGGTGATGATTATCTTCGCCCGCCGTACTAAACGTTCCTTCTTCCAGGTCTCTGATTTTATCGCCCCACTCATTCCGTTTGGTCTTGGTGCCGGGCGTCTGGGCAACTTTATTAACGGTGAATTGTGGGGCCGCGTTGACCCGAACTTCCCGTTTGCCATGCTGTTCCCTGGCTCCCGTACAGAAGATATTTTGCTGCTGCAAACCAACCCGCAGTGGCAATCCATTTTCGACACTTACGGTGTGCTGCCGCGCCACCCATCACAGCTTTACGAGCTGCTGCTGGAAGGTGTGGTGCTGTTTATTATCCTCAACCTGTATATTCGTAAACCGCGCCCAATGGGAGCAGTCTCAGGCTTGTTCCTGATTGGTTACGGCGCGTTTCGCATCATTGTTGAGTTTTTCCGCCAGCCCGACGCGCAGTTTACCGGTGCCTGGGTGCAGTACATCAGCATGGGGCAAATTCTTTCCATCCCGATGATTGTCGCGGGTGTGATCATGATGGTCTGGGCATATCGTCGCAGCCCACAGCAACACGTTTCCTGAGGAACCATGAAACAGTATTTAGAACTGATGCAAAAAGTGCTCGACGAAGGCACACAGAAAAACGACCGTACCGGAACCGGAACGCTTTCCATTTTTGGTCATCAGATGCGTTTTAACCTGCAGGATGGATTCCCGCTGGTGACAACTAAACGTTGCCACCTGCGTTCCATCATCCATGAACTGCTGTGGTTTCTGCAGGGCGACACTAACATTGCTTATCTACACGAAAACAATGTCACCATCTGGGACGAATGGGCCGATGAAAACGGCGACCTCGGGCCAGTGTATGGTAAACAGTGGCGCGCCTGGCCAACGCCAGATGGTCGTCATATTGACCAGATCACTACGGTATTGAACCAGCTGAAAAACGACCCGGATTCCCGCCGCATTATTGTTTCAGCGTGGAACGTAGGCGAACTGGATAAAATGGCGCTGGCACCGTGCCATGCATTCTTCCAGTTCTATGTGGCAGACGGCAAACTCTCTTGCCAGCTTTATCAGCGCTCCTGTGACGTCTTCCTCGGCCTGCCGTTCAACATTGCCAGCTACGCGTTACTGGTGCATATGATGGCGCAGCAGTGCGATCTGGAAGTGGGTGATTTTGTCTGGACCGGTGGCGATACGCACCTGTACAGCAACCATATGGATCAAACTCATCTGCAATTAAGCCGCGAACCGCGTCCGCTGCCGAAGTTGATTATCAAACGTAAACCCGAATCCATCTTCGACTACCGTTTCGAAGACTTTGAGATTGAAGGCTACGATCCGCATCCGGGCATTAAAGCGCCGGTGGCTATCTAATTACGAAACATCCTGCCAGAGCCGACGCCAGTGTGCGTCGGTTTTTTTTTACCCTCCGTTAAATTCTTCGAGACACCTTCCCGAAATTTTGCAACGTCCTGCAACGGCGTAAATAGTCCGGAAGATGCGCCGAAGAAATAGAAACTGGCCCTCGTCTTTTTTTCTCCTCGCTCCATACTGCCGGCATGAAAACACAACGTGGTTATACGCTGATTGAAACGCTGGTCGCGATGCTGATTCTGGTCATGCTAAGCGCAAGTGGACTCTATGGCTGGCAATACTGGCAGCAGTCGCAACGGCTTTGGCAAACCGCCAGCCAGGCGCGGGACTATTTGCTCTATTTACGTGAAGATGCCAACTGGCATAACCGCGACCACAGTATCAGTGTTATCAGGGAGGGGACGTTATGGTGCCTTGTGAGTTCCGCTGCTGGGGCCAATACCTGTCATGGCAGTTCACCATTGGTCTTTGTGCCACGCTGGCCCGAAGTCGAAATGAGCGATCTGACACCTTCGCTTGCTTTCTTTGGCCTGCGCAATACCGCATGGGCCGGGCATATTCGCTTCAAAAACTCAACGGGCGAGTGGTGGCTGGTGGTTTCGCCGTGGGGAAGACTCCGGCTTTGTCAGCAAGGAGAAACAGAAGGATGCCTGTAAAAGAGCAAGGTTTTTCTCTGCTGGAAGTGTTGATTGCTATGGCGATCAGTAGCGTATTGTTGCTGGGGGCTGCACGCTTTCTGCCTGCGTTACAGCGTGACAGTTTAACGAGCACCCGTAAGCTGGCGCTGGAAGATGAAATCTGGCTGCGGGTATTTACCGTTGCGAAGCATCTCCAGAGGGCGGGTTATTGTCATGGCAGCTGTACCGGCGAAGGGCTGGAAATTGTCGGACAGGGTGACTGTGTCATTGTGCAGTGGGATGCGAACAGTAACGGTATCTGGGATCGCGAACCGGTAAAAGAGTCCGACCAGATTGGATTTCGTCTGAAGGAGCATGTGCTGGAAACGCTACGCGGTGCGACATCCTGTGAAGGTAAGGGCTGGGATAAAGTCACTAATCCGGATGCCATCATTATCGACACTTTTCAGGTTACCCGACAGGATGTCAGTGGTTTCTCGCCGGTGTTGACGGTTAATATGCACGCTGCCAGCAAGGCTGATCCGCAAACTGTGGTGGATGCCAGCTATAGCGTGACAGGATTCAACCTGTGAACCGCGAAAAGGGTGTTTCGTCACTGGCTCTGGTCCTGATGCTGCTGATTTTGGGTAGCTTGCTATTACAAGGAATGAGCCAACAGGATCGCAGTTTTGCTTCTCGCGTGAGCATGGAAAGTCAGTCATTGCGCCGCCAGGCCATCGTTCAGTCGGCGCTGGAGTGGGGAAAAATGCACTCCTGGCAGACGCAGCCCGCAGTTCAGTGCTTACTGTACGCTGCCACCGGTGCCCGGGTTTGTCTGCGTTTATTGGTAGATAATGAAGCCTTATTGATTGCCGGTTATGAAGGCGTTTCGTTGTGGCGAACAGGCGAAGTCATCGATGGAAACATTGTTTTTTCGCCATGCGGCTGGAGCGATTTTTGTCCGCTGAAAGAGAGGGCGTTATGTCAGCTTCCCTGAAGAATCAACAAGGCTTTAGCCTGCCGGAGGTAATGTTGGCGATGGTGTTGATGGTGATGATTGTCACTGCGTTATCGGGTTTCCAGCGAACATTAATGAACAGTCTTGCCAGCAGAAACCAGTACCAACAGCTCTGGCGGCATGGCTGGCAGCAAACGCAACTGCGCGCGATTTCGCCACCTGCCAACTGGCAGGTCAACCGAATGCAGACATCGCAGGCGGGATGTGTCAGCATCAGCGTTACGCTAGTTTCACCCGGGGGCAGAGAAGGCGAGATGACCCGCCTGCATTGCCCGAATCGTCAGTAGTCAGGAGCCGCTATGTTAAGGGTCTACCATTCCAATCGTCTGGACGTGCTGGAAGCGTTGATGGAGTTTATCGTCGAACGCGAACGGCTGGACGATCCTTTCGAACCAGAAATGATTCTGGTGCAAAGTACCGGTATGGCGCAGTGGCTGCAAATGACCCTGTCGCAAAAGTTTGGTATTGCGGCAAACATTGATTTTCCGCTGCCAGCGAGCTTTATCTGGGATATGTTCGTCCGGGTGTTACCGGAAATCCCCAAAGAGAGCGCCTTTAACAAACAGAGCATGAGCTGGAAACTGATGACTCTGCTGCCGCAACTGTTGGAGCGCGAAGACTTTACCCTGTTGCGGCATTATCTGACTGACGATAGCGACAAGCGAAAACTGTTCCAGCTTTCTTCAAAAGCGGCGGACCTGTTTGACCAGTATCTGGTCTATCGTCCGGACTGGCTGGCACAGTGGGAAACAGGACATTTGGTTGAAGGGCTGGGAGAAGCACAGGCCTGGCAAGCGCCGTTGTGGAAGGCGTTGGTGGAATATACCCATGAACTCGGGCAACCGCGCTGGCACCGCGCCAATCTCTATCAGCGCTTTATCGAAACGCTGGAGTCCGCGACGACCTGCCCGCCGGGGCTACCTTCGCGCGTCTTTATATGCGGTATTTCCGCGTTACCGCCTGTTTATCTCCAGGCGCTACAGGCGCTGGGTAAACATATTGAAATCCATCTCCTGTTTACCAACCCCTGCCGTTATTACTGGGGCGACATTAAAGATCCTGCTTATCTGGCGAAACTGCTGACTCGCCAGCGCCGACACAGTTTTGAAGATCGCGAATTACCGCTATTTCGCGACAGCGAAAATGCCGGACAGCTCTTTAACAGCGATGGTGAACAGGATGTCGGCAACCCGCTGCTGGCCTCATGGGGCAAGCTTGGGCGCGACTACATTTATCTCCTTTCTGATCTGGAGGGCAGCCAGGAGCTGGACGCCTTTGTCGATGTCACGCCAGATAACCTGCTGCATAACATTCAGTCTGACATTCTGGAACTTGAAAACTGCGCTGTTGCGGGTGTGAATATCGAAGAGTTTTCCCGTAGCGATAACAAACGCCTGCTTGATCCACTGGATAACAGTATCACCTTCCACGTTTGCCATAGCCCGCAGCGTGAAGTTGAAGTTTTACACGATCGCCTGCTGGCAATGCTGGAGGAAGACCCGACATTGACTCCGCGCGACATCATCGTGATGGTGGCCGACATCGACAGCTACAGTCCGTTTATTCAGGCAGTGTTTGGTAGCGCACCTGCGGATCGTTACCTACCTTACGCCATTTCCGACCGTCGGGCGCGGCAGTCGCATCCTGTACTTGAAGCGTTTATCAGCCTGTTATCGTTGCCAGACAGCCGCTTTGTGTCGGAGGACGTTCTGGCATTACTGGATGTGCCGGTGCTGGCGGCGCGGTTTGACATCACCGAAGAAGGGCTGCGTTATTTACGCCAGTGGGTCAACGAATCCGGCATTCGTTGGGGGATAGATGACGACAACGTTCGCGAGCTGGAACTCCCCGCTACCGGTCAACACACCTGGCGGTTTGGCCTGACGCGCATGTTGCTGGGCTACGCGATGGAGAGTGCGCAGGGCGAGTGGCAATCGGTTCTACCTTATGATGAATCGAGCGGCTTAATTGCAGAACTGGTGGGGCATCTGGCTTCACTGCTAATGCAGCTAAACATCTGGCGTCGCGGGCTGGCGCAGGAGCGTCCGCTGGAAGAGTGGTTGCCGGTTTGTCGCGATATGCTCAACGCCTTCTTCCTGCCGGATGCGGAAACCGAAGCGGCGATGACGCTGATCGAACAACAATGGCAGGCGATTATCGCCGAAGGTTTAGGTGCGCAGTATGGCGACGCGGTGCCGCTGTCACTATTGCGTGATGAACTGGCACAGCGCCTGGATCAGGAACGTATCAGCCAGCGTTTTCTCGCCGGGCCGGTTAACATTTGTACTCTGATGCCAATGCGTTCCATCCCATTCAAAGTGGTTTGCCTGCTGGGAATGAACGACGGCGTTTATCCACGCCAGCTTGCGCCATTGGGCTTTGACCTGATGAGCCAGAAACCGAAGCGTGGCGACCGTAGTCGTCGCGATGACGACCGCTATCTGTTCCTGGAAGCGTTAATTTCCGCGCAGCAAAAACTCTATATCAGCTATATCGGGCGTTCTATTCAGGATAACAGTGAACGTTTCCCGTCGGTACTGGTGCAGGAACTGATCGACTACATCGGGCAAAGCCATTATCTACCGGGCGATGAAGCGCTCAACTGTGATGAAAGCGAGGCAAGGGTAAAAGCGCATCTTACTTGCCTCCATACCCGGATGCCGTTTGATCCGCAAAACTACCAGCCAGGCGAACGACAAAGCTATGCTCGTGAATGGCTACCTGCGGCCAGCCAGGCTGGTAAAGCACATTCTGAATTTGTTCAGCCGCTGCCGTTTACCTTACCGGAAACCGTGCCGCTGGAAACGCTACAACGATTCTGGGCACATCCGGTACGGGCGTTCTTCCAGATGCGTTTGCAGGTGAACTTCCGTACTGAAGACAGCGAAATCCCCGACACCGAGCCATTTATTCTGGAAGGGCTTAGCCGTTATCAAATCAATCAGCAGTTATTGAATGCACTGGTTGAGCAGGATGATGCCGAACGCTTGTTCCGCCGCTTCCGGGCGGCAGGGGATTTACCGTATGGCGCTTTTGGTGAAATTTTCTGGGAAACACAGTGCCAGGAGATGCAGCAGCTTGCCGACAGAGTTATTGCCTGTCGCCAGCCGGGGCAGAGTATGGAAATTGATCTCGCCTGCAACGGTGTGCAGATAACTGGCTGGTTGCCGCAGGTGCAGCCGGATGGCCTGTTGCGCTGGCGTCCCTCTTTATTAAGTGTGGCGCAGGGAATGCAACTTTGGCTGGAACACCTTGTCTACTGTGCCAGCGGTGGTAATGGTGAAAGTCGCCTTTTTCTACGCAAAGACGGCGAGTGGCGTTTTCCGCCGCTTGCAGCCGAACAGGCTTTGCATTACCTCTCACAACTGATTGAGGGGTATCGTGAAGGAATGTCCGCGCCATTGCTGGTGTTACCTGAAAGTGGCGGCGCGTGGCTAAAAACCTGTTATGACGCGCAAAACGATGCCATGCTGGATGACGATTCCACGTTACAAAAAGCCCGTACGAAATTCCTTCAGGCTTACGAAGGCAACATGATGGTGCGTGGCGAAGGTGATGATATCTGGTATCAACGGCTCTGGCGGCAATTAACACCAGAGACAATGGAGGCCATCGTTGAACAGTCGCAACGTTTCCTGTTACCGCTGTTTCGCTTTAATCAGTCATGAGTGCTGTATAAAAATTGCGCAATATATCTGCTTGCTTTATGATGCGCACCAGTCACGGACTGATGGATATATAGACATAGGCTGACTCGTGCAGCACAAGATTAAATTCTGGCAGATGATTTGCGTTAACCTGTTGAATCTGGCCAGAAAATAAAGTTGATTATGAGGTCCGTGAATGCCCAGCAGCACCTGGTTCAAAGCATTATTGTTGTTTGTTGCCCTTTGGGCACCCTTAAGTCAGGCAGAAACGGGATGGCAGCCGATTCAGGAAACCATCCGTAAAAGTGATAAAGATAACCGCCAGTATCAGGCTATACGTCTGGATAACGGTATGGTGGTCTTGCTGGTTTCTGATCCGCAGGCGGTTAAATCGCTCTCGGCGCTGGTAGTGCCCGTTGGGTCGCTGGAAGATCCCGAGGCGTACCAGGGGCTGGCACATTACCTTGAACATATGAGTCTGATGGGGTCGAAAAAGTACCCGCAGGCTGACAGTCTGGCCGAATATCTCAAAATGCACGGCGGCAGTCACAATGCCAGCACGGCACCGTATCGCACGGCTTTCTATCTGGAAGTTGAGAACGACGCCTTGCCCGGTGCGGTGGACCGCCTGGCGGACGCTATTGCAGAACCCTTGCTCGACAAGAAATACGCCGAACGTGAACGTAATGCAGTGAATGCCGAATTAACCATGGCGCGTACGCGTGACGGGATGCGCATGGCACAGGTCAGCGCAGAAACCATTAACCCGGCACACCCCGGTTCAAAGTTTTCTGGTGGTAACCTCGAAACTTTAAGCGACAAACCCGGAAATCCGGTACAGCAGGCGCTGAAAGATTTCCAGGAGAAGTACTATTCCGCCAATCTGATGAAGGCGGTTATTTACAGCAATAAACCGCTGCCGGAGTTGGCAAAAATGGCGGCGGACACCTTTGGTCGCGTGCCGAACAAAGAGAGCAAAAAACCGGAAATCACCGTGCCGGTAGTCACCGACGCGCAAAAGGGCATTATCATTCATTACGTCCCGGCGCTGCCGCGTAAAGTTCTGCGCGTTGAGTTTCGCATCGATAACAATTCAGCGAAGTTCCGTAGTAAAACGGATGAATTGATTACCTATCTGATCGGTAATCGCAGCCCAGGTACACTTTCTGACTGGCTGCAAAAGCAGGGATTAGTTGAGGGCATTAGCGCCAATTCCGATCCTATCGTCAACGGCAACAGCGGCGTATTAGCGATCTCTGCGTCTTTAACCGATAAAGGTCTGGCGAATCGCGATCAGGTTGTGGCGGCCATTTTTAGCTACCTCAATCTGTTACGCGAAAAAGGGATTGATAAACAATACTTCGATGAACTGGCGAATGTGCTGGATATCGACTTTCGTTATCCGTCAATCACCCGTGATATGGATTACGTCGAATGGCTGGCAGATACCATGATTCGCGTTCCTGTTGAGCATACGCTGGATGCAGTCAATATTGCCGATCGGTACGACGCTAAAGCAGTAAAAGAACGCCTGGCGATGATGACGCCGCAGAATGCGCGTATCTGGTATATCAGCCCGAAAGAGCCGCACAACAAAACGGCTTACTTTGTCGATGCGCCGTATCAGGTCGATAAAATCAGCGCACAAACTTTCGCCGACTGGCAGAAAAAATCCGCCGACATTGCGCTCTCTTTGCCAGAGCTTAACCCTTATATTCCTGACGATTTCTCGCTGATTAAGTCAGAGAAGAAATATGACCATCCAGAGCTGATTGTTGATGAGTCGAATCTGCGTGTGGTGTATGCGCCAAGCCGTTATTTTTCCAGCGAACCCAAAGCTGATGTCAGCCTGATTTTGCGTAATCCGAAAGCCATGGACAGCGCCCGCAATCAGGTGATGTTTGCGCTCAATGATTATCTCGCAGGGCTGGCGCTTGATCAGTTAAGCAACCAGGCGTCGGTTGGTGGCATAAGTTTTTCCACCAACGCTAACAACGGCCTTATGGTTAATGCCAATGGTTACACCCAGCGCCTGCCGCAGCTGTTCCAGGCATTGCTCGAGGGGTACTTTAGCTATACCGCTACGGAAGATCAGCTTGAGCAGGCGAAGTCCTGGTATAACCAGATGATGGATTCCGCAGAAAAGGGCAAAGCGTTCGAGCAGGCGATTATGCCCGCGCAGATGCTCTCGCAAGTGCCGTACTTCTCGCGAGATGAACGGCGCAAAATTTTGCCTTCAATCACTTTGAAAGAGGTGCTGGCCTATCGCGACGCCTTAAAATCAGGGGCTCGACCAGAGTTTATGGTTATTGGCAACATGACCGAAGCCCAGGCAACAACGCTGGCACGCGATGTGCAAAAACAGTTGGGCGCTGATGGTTCGGAGTGGTGTCGTAACAAAGATGTCGTGGTCGATAAAAAACAATCTGTCATCTTTGAAAAAGCCGGTAACAGCACCGACTCCGCACTGGCAGCGGTATTTGTACCGACTGGCTACGATGAATACACCAGCTCAGCCTATAGCTCTCTGTTGGGGCAGATCGTACAGCCGTGGTTCTACAATCAGTTGCGTACCGAAGAACAGTTGGGCTATGCCGTGTTTGCGTTTCCAATGAGCGTGGGGCGTCAGTGGGGCATGGGCTTCCTGTTGCAAAGCAATGATAAACAGCCTTCATTCTTGTGGGAGCGTTACAAGGCGTTTTTCCCAACCGCAGAGGCAAAATTGCGGACGATGAAGCCAGAAGAGTTTGCGCAAATCCAGCAGGCGGTAATAACCCAGATGCTGCAGGCACCGCAAACGCTCGGCGAAGAAGCATCGAAGTTAAGTAAAGATTTCGATCGCGGCAATATGCGCTTCGATTCGCGTGATAAAATCGTGGCCCAGATAAAACTGCTGACGCCGCAAAAACTTGCTGATTTCTTCCATCAGGCGGTGGTCGAGCCGCAAGGCATGGCTATTCTGTCGCAGATTTCCGGCAGCCAGAACGGGAAAGCCGAATATGTGCATCCTGAAGGCTGGAAAGTGTGGGAGAACGTCAGCGCGTTGCAGCAAACAATGCCCTTGATGAGTGAAAAGAATGAGTGATGTCGCTGAGACACTAGATCCTTTGCGCTTGCCCTTACAGGGCGAGCGCCTGATTGAAGCCTCTGCCGGCACAGGCAAAACCTTTACGATTGCGGCGCTCTATTTGCGCCTGTTACTTGGACTAGGCGGTTCCGCCGCCTTTCCCCGCCCGCTGACCGTTGAAGAACTGCTGGTGGTCACCTTTACCGAGGCTGCCACGGCAGAATTGCGCGGTCGTATCCGTAGCAATATCCACGAGTTGCGCATCGCCTGTCTGCGTGAAACCACCGACAATCCACTGTACGAACGCCTGCTGGAAGAGATCGACGATAAAGCGCAAGCCGCGCAGTGGTTGTTGTTAGCCGAACGGCAGATGGATGAAGCGGCAGTCTTTACTATTCACGGTTTTTGCCAGCGCATGCTCAACCTGAATGCCTTTGAATCCGGCATGCTGTTTGAGCAGCAGCTGATTGAAGATGAGTCTCTGCTACGCTACCAGGCCTGCGCCGATTTCTGGCGTCGCCACTGCTACCCGCTGCCGCGTGAAATTGCCCAGGTGGTCTTTGAAACCTGGAAAGGGCCGCAGGCGTTGCTGCGCGATATTAATCGTTATCTGCAAGGCGAAGCACCGGTTATCAAAGCACCGCCGCCCGATGATGAAACGCTGGCTTCCCGCCACGCGCAAATTGTGGCGCGTATCGACGCCGTAAAACAGCAGTGGCGCGACGCAGTGGGTGAACTGGATGCGCTGATCGAATCTTCTGGTATTGATCGACGCAAGTTTAACCGTAGCAATCAGGCTAAATGGATCGAGAAGATCAGCGCCTGGGCAGAAGAAGAGACCAACAGTTATCAGTTACCGGAGTCGCTGGAAAAATTCTCTCAGCGTTTCTTAGAAGATCGCACGAAAGCCGGGGGGGAAACCCCGCGACATCCACTGTTTGAGGCGATCGATCAACTGCTTGCAGAACCATTGTCGATCCGTGATCTGGTGATAACCCGCGCATTGGCTGAGATCCGCGAAACAGTAGCGCGTGAAAAACGCCGCCGTGGCGAATTGGGTTTTGATGACATGTTAAGTCGGCTCGATTCCGCGCTGCGTAGCGAAAGCGGAAAGGTGTTGGCAGCGGCGATCCGTACGCGATTCCCGGTGGCAATGATCGATGAATTTCAGGATACCGACCCCCAGCAGTACCGAATTTTTCGCCGTATCTGGCACCATCAGCCGGAAACCGCATTGTTGCTGATTGGCGACCCGAAACAGGCCATATATGCATTCCGGGGTGCGGATATCTTCACTTATATGAAGGCGCGTAGCGAAGTTCACGCCCACTACACTTTAGACACCAACTGGCGTTCCGCACCAGGAATGGTGAACAGCGTGAATAAGCTTTTCAGCCAGACTGATGACGCGTTCATGTTTCGCGAAATACCGTTTATTCCAGTGAAATCAGCCGGGAAAAATCAGGCGTTACGTTTTGTATTTAAAGGTGA
This sequence comes from Escherichia sp. WS547, assembly GCF_046486065.1. NCBI lineage: Bacteria > Pseudomonadati > Pseudomonadota > Gammaproteobacteria > Enterobacterales > Enterobacteriaceae > Escherichia > Escherichia sp. WS547. Next base: position 140,724 of record NZ_JBJQMA010000004.1, read on the forward strand.
AACGCAGCCTGCGATGAAAATGTGGCTGATGGAAGGCGAAAGCTGCGGCGTTGGCGACTATCAAAGTACTATGGCGCAGGTATGTGCTGCGCAAATCCGCGACTGGCTACAAGCCGGACAGCGGGGCGAAGCGTTGCTGATGAACGGCGACGACGCGCGTCCGGTGCGTGCTTCGGACATCAGTGTGCTGGTGCGCAGCCGCCAGGAGGCCGCCCAGGTGCGCGACGCCTTAACGTTGCTGGAAATCCCTTCCGTTTACCTTTCGAACCGCGACAGTGTTTTTGAAACTCTGGAAGCGCAGGAAATGCTTTGGTTGTTGCAGGCGGTGATGACGCCCGAACGTGAGAACACCCTGCGTAGTGCGCTGGCAACGTCAATGATGGGGCTGAACGCGCTGGATATCGAAACGCTGAACAATGACGAACATGCGTGGGATGCGGTAGTCGAAGAGTTCGATGGTTATCGGCAAATCTGGCGCAAACGTGGCGTTATGCCGATGCTGCGGGCGCTGATGTCGGCGCGTAAGATTGCAGAAAACTTGCTGGCAACGGCAGGCGGTGAGCGGCGTCTTACCGATATCTTGCATATCAGCGAACTGCTACAAGAAGCCGGAACGCAGCTGGAAAGTGAACATGCGCTGGTACGCTGGTTATCGCAACATATCCTCGAGCCAGACAGTAATGCCTCCAGCCAACAAATGCGCCTCGAAAGTGATAAACATCTGGTGCAGATTGTCACGATCCATAAATCAAAAGGGCTGGAATATCCGCTGGTCTGGTTGCCATTTATTACCAATTTCCGCGTCCAGGATCAGGCGTTCTATCACGATCGCCACTCGTTTGAGGCTGTTCTGGATCTTAACGCTGCGCCAGAAAGTGTCGATCTCGCGGAGGCCGAACGTCTGGCGGAAGATCTGCGTTTGCTTTACGTGGCGCTGACGCGTTCGGTTTGGCATTGCAGTCTCGGCGTTGCACCGCTGGTGCGCCGTCGTGGCGATAAAAAAGGTGACACCGACGTCCACCAAAGTGCGCTCGGGCGTTTGCTACAAAAAGGGGAACCGCAAGATGCGGCAGGGCTTCGCACCTGTATTGAAGCTTTATGCGATGATGATATTGCCTGGCAAACGGCACAAACTGGTGATAACCAGCCCTGGCAGGTTAATGATGTTTTAACTGCAGAACTGAATGCGAGGACGCTACAACGATTGCCCGGCGATAACTGGCGTGTCACCAGCTACTCCGGTTTGCAGCAGCGTGGTCACGGTATCGCTCAGGATTTGATGCCACGGCTGGATGTTGATGCCGCAGGCGTGGTCAGCGTCGTTGAAGAACCGACGTTAACACCGCATCAGTTCCCGCGCGGTGCGTCACCAGGGACATTCTTGCACAGTTTGTTTGAAGACCTCGATTTTACCCAGCCGGTTGACCCGAACTGGGTACAGGAAAAACTGGAACTCGGCGGCTTTGAATCGCAGTGGGAACCAGTGTTGACCGAGTGGATCACGGCTGTTCTCCAGGCACCTCTCAATGAAACGGGTGTTAGCCTGAGTCAGCTTTCCGCCCGCGATAAACAGGTGGAGATGGAGTTTTACCTGCCGATTAGTGAACCGCTCATCGCCAGCCAGCTTGATGCACTAATTCGCCAGTTTGATCCGCTATCCGCTGGCTGCCCGCCGCTGGAGTTCATGCAGGTACGCGGCATGTTAAAAGGCTTTATCGACCTGGTATTTCGTCATGAAGGGCGTTATTACCTGCTCGACTATAAATCCAACTGGCTGGGTGAAGACAGTTCGGCTTACACCCAACAGGCTATGGCAGCGGCGATGCAGGCACACCGCTATGATCTGCAATATCAGCTTTATACCCTGGCGTTGCATCGTTATTTGCGCCATCGCATTGCTGATTACGACTATGATCGTCACTTTGGCGGCGTTATCTATCTGTTCCTGCGTGGCGTTGATAAAGAACATCCGCAACAAGGGATTTACACAACCCGACCCAACGCCGGGTTGATTGACTTGATGGATGAGATGTTTGCCGGTATGACCCTGGAGGAGGCGTAATGAAATTGCAAAAGCAATTACTGGAAGCTGTGGAGCACAAACAGCTACGCCCGCTGGACGTGCAGTTTGCCCTGACCGTGGCGGGAGATGAACATCCTGCCGTCACCCTCGCGGCAGCCCTGTTAAGCCACGACGCCGGGGAAGGGCATGTCTGTTTACCGCTCTCACGACTGGAAAATAACGAGGCGTCGCATCCGCTGTTGGCGACCTGTGTCAGTGAAATCGGTGAGTTACAAAATTGGGAAGAATGCTTGCTGGCTTCACAAGCGGTAAGCCGGGGAGATGAACCAACGCCGATGATCCTCTGTGGCGATCGTCTTTATTTGAATCGCATGTGGTGTAACGAGCGCACAGTGGCACGCTTTTTCAACGAAGTGAATCATGCCATTGAGGTTGATGAAGCTCTACTGGCGCAAACCCTGGACAAACTTTTTCCAGTAAGCGATGAAATTAACTGGCAAAAAGTTGCGGCGGCAGTGGCGCTGACGCGGCGGATTTCGGTGATTTCCGGCGGTCCTGGCACCGGTAAAACGACCACCGTAGCGAAGTTGCTGGCAGCCTTAATTCAAATGGCCGACGGAGAACGCTGCCGTATCCGTCTGGCTGCACCAACGGGTAAAGCTGCCGCGCGCTTAACCGAATCTCTCGGCAAGGCTTTGCGACAGTTACCGCTGACCGATGAACAAAAGAAACGCATTCCGGAAGATGCCAGTACTTTGCACCGATTGCTGGGTGCGCAGCCGGGTAGCCAGCGTTTACGTCATCATGCCGGTAACCCGCTGCATCTTGATGTGCTGGTGGTAGATGAAGCGTCAATGATCGATCTGCCTATGATGTCGAGACTGATCGACGCCTTGCCCGATCATGCGCGAGTGATCTTTCTCGGCGATCGTGATCAACTGGCCTCGGTTGAGGCTGGGGCTGTGCTGGGCGATATCTGCGCTTATGCCAACGCGGGCTTTACCGCCGAGCGTGCCGGGCAGTTGAGCCGCCTGACGGGAACTCACGTTCCGGCAGGAACTGGCACAGAAGCGGCATCTTTGCGCGACAGTCTCTGCCTGCTGCAAAAAAGCTATCGTTTCGGCAGTGATTCTGGCATTGGTCAGTTAGCTGCGGCGATCAACCGTGGTGATAAAACGGCAGTGAAAACCGTTTTTCAGCAGGATTTTTCTGATATCGAAAAACGGCTTTTACAGAGCGGCGAAGATTATATTGCGATGCTTGAGGAAGCTCTTGCGGGTTACGGACGTTATCTGGATCTGCTGCAAGCGCGTGCCGAGCCGGATTTAATCATTCAGGCGTTCAATGAGTACCAGCTTTTGTGCGCCCTGCGGGAAGGGCCGTTTGGCGTGGCTGGACTGAATGAGCGAATTGAGCAGTTTATGCAACAGAAGCGCAAAATTCATCGTAATCCGCACTCTCGTTGGTACGAAGGCCGACCGGTGATGATTGCCCGTAATGACAGCGCGCTTGGGTTGTTTAATGGCGATATCGGTATCGCTCTGGATCGCGGACAGGGGACGCGCGTTTGGTTTGCGATGCCGGACGGCAATATTAAGTCTGTGCAACCGAGTCGCCTGCCAGAGCACGAAACTACGTGGGCGATGACGGTACATAAATCGCAGGGATCGGAGTTCGACCATGCGGCGTTGATTTTACCGAGCCAACGCACGCCGGTAGTAACACGAGAGCTGGTTTACACCGCGGTGACCCGCGCGCGTCGCCGTCTGTCGCTGTATGCCGATGAGCGCATATTAAGTGCGGCAATCGCCACTCGTACTGAGCGGCGCAGTGGTCTGGCGGCGTTGTTTAGTTCACGGGAATAAACGTAATTGCCGGATGCGACGCACGAGTGTTACGCATGTCGCATCCGACGATTTTCATCGCTTACCCCAAATCCGCCATCAACACTTTGGATTTACGCTGGTAGTTGTACAACTGCTTTTTGCTCTCGGGCAGTAAATCAATATCCACTGGGGTAAATCCACGTTCCTGGAACCAGTGAATACTGCGCGTGGTCAGCACAAATAATTTGCTTAAGCCGCTCTGCTTCGCCTGAGCGGCAATGCGTTCCAGCAGAACCTCGCCCCGTGATGAACTGCGGTAATCCGGGTGAACTGCCACACAGGCCATTTCCCCAATCTTCTCTTCCGGGAACGGATAGAGCGCGGCGCAGGCAATAGTCGTGTTATCGCGCTGAATAATGGTGAATTTATCGATTTCCATCTCCAGCTGCTCGCGAGAACGGCGTACCAGAATACCTTGCTGCTCCAGCGGGCGAATCAACTCCAGAATACCGCCAATATCGTTGATTGTTGCGCGACGAATCTGCTCGGCGCTTTCCATCACAATCTGCGTACCGATACCGTCGCGTGAGAACAACTCTTGCAACAGCGCGCCATCTTCCTGATAACTGATTAAATGACAGCGACGCACGCCGCTGCGGCAGGCTTTCACTGCGCCACGCAAAAAGCGCACCGTACCGGAGTTGTAATCGCCTTTCTCTTCCTGGGCTTCTACCCGCGCTTGCGCTTCGTTAGGGAAAAGTTCGGAGACAATATCACCGTCGTCATTAGTAACGCCCTGGGAAGAGCAAAAACCAATCATCTTTTCAGCTTTCAGTTTGATGGCTAGTTGAGTGGCAATCTCTTCCGAGGTCAGATTAAAGCTCTCGCCAGTGACTGAAACAGCGACCGGCCCCATTAGCACTATTGCACCGCTGTCCAGTTGACGATGGATCGCGTCTTCATCAATTCGCCGGATACGCCCGCTATGGCAGTAATCCACGCCGTCATCGACGCCCAGCGGCTGGGCGATAATAAAATTGCCACTGACGACGTTGATATGCGCGCCCTGTAGCGGCGTGTTATTGAGACTCATCGACAGGCGAGCAGTAATATCCAGTTGCAATGTTCCCGCAGCCTGCTTCACCAGTTCCAGTGTTTTGGCGTCGGTCACACGTATATTCTTGTGATACAGCGGTTCGTGGTGATGCGCAGCCAGATTTGCGTCGATCTGCGGACGTGCGCCATAGATCACCACCAGACGGATGCCGAGGCTGTGCAGCAACCCGATATCATTAACGATACTGGAGAAATTCTCATGCTCAATGGCTTCACCGCCGAGCATGATGACAAACGTTTTTCCCCGGTGGGTATTGATATAGGGAACCGAATGGCGGAATCCCTCGACCAGCTCGGTTTTACGTTCCTTTACCACGGCACACCTCTTTGCATGATTATTCGAAATTAGTGTATTTTTATTCTGTTTTTTCGCAGGGTGCAAGTGTAAATTTTATGCGAGAGCGACTTTTTTATCAGTAATGCCGTGAATATAAAAAGAATGTTTACCGTTTATTAGATGACAGATTATGCGTCTTTCGCTAAAGTTTCCGGTCAAATTAGTCGTTTACTTGTTACACAGCTTAGATTTCTTTTGCTCGGGAGAGGCATGTCAGGATCCAACACTGCAATCAGCCGTCGTCGTTTACTGCAAGGCGCGGGTGCCATGTGGCTATTGAGCGTAAGTCAGGTCAGTCTGGCTGCGGTCAGCCAGGTCGTGGCGGTGCGCGTCTGGCCTGCGTCCAGCTACACCCGCGTGACGGTAGAATCAAATCGTCAGCTGAAATATAAGCAGTTCGCGTTGAGTAACCCTGAACGCGTGGTGGTGGATATCGAAGATGTAAACCTGAACTCGGTACTCAAGGGGATGGCGGCACAAATTCGTGCAGACGACCCGTTCATCAAGTCGGCGCGCGTCGGGCAATTTGACCCGCAGACCGTACGCATGGTTTTTGAATTAAAGCAAAACGTAAAACCGCAGCTGTTTGCCCTTGCGCCGGTCGCTGGGTTTAAAGAGCGTCTGGTGATGGACCTCTATCCGGCCAATGCACAGGATATGCAGGACCCGCTGCTGGCGCTGCTGGAGGATTACAACAAAGGCGACCTCGAAAAGCAGGTGCCGCCAGCACAAAGTGGTCCACAACCGGGTAAAGCAGGGCGCGATCGTCCGATTGTCATTATGCTTGACCCTGGCCACGGTGGCGAAGACTCCGGTGCGGTGGGGAAATACAAAACGCGCGAAAAAGACGTGGTATTGCAAATAGCTCGCCGTCTGCGCTCTCTGATCGAGAAAGAGGGCAATATGAAGGTGTACATGACGCGCAATGAAGACATCTTCATTCCGTTGCAAGTGCGCGTAGCAAAAGCCCAGAAACAGCGTGCTGACCTGTTTGTCTCTATCCATGCCGACGCCTTTACCAGCCGTCAGCCGAGCGGTTCCTCTGTGTTTGCGCTCTCAACCAAAGGTGCAACCAGTACTGCGGCAAAATATCTGGCACAAACCCAGAACGCCTCGGACTTGATTGGTGGCGTGAGCAAAAGCGGTGACCGCTATGTCGACCACACCATGTTCGATATGGTGCAGTCGCTGACCATTGCCGACAGCCTGAAGTTTGGTAAAGCGGTGCTGAATAAGCTCGGTAAAATCAACAAGCTGCATAAAAATCAGGTTGAACAGGCCGGGTTTGCCGTACTAAAGGCACCAGATATTCCCTCCATTCTGGTCGAAACGGCGTTTATCAGTAACGTTGAGGAAGAGCGTAAACTGAAAACGGCGACCTTCCAGCAGGAAGTTGCGGAGTCTATTCTTGCGGGGATTAAAGCGTATTTTGCCGATGGGGCGACGCTGGCGAGAAGGGGATGATGTTTTTATTTATTCAATGAATTTATATTTCGTTGAATAGATAACATTTTCATGAATATTAGATGCTGGTTTTGTGACTGATGTCGAATATTTGAATGTCGGCTTGAAAAATAAGCCGACCATCTCTTTAATTAAACACAATTCCGTGTAATGTATACACATTAGTTAATCATCTTGTAACTGTTAAATCAGGCAAGGCAATGTTTGAAGTAATTATTACTTCTGACGTGCCTTGCCTTTTTTTTTGGAGTCATGGAATGATCATCGAAAAAGTCATGAACAATAATTGTGTACAGGCATCGATGAATGGACAGGAGGTTATCATTTCTGGACCTGGCGTCGGTTACAACAAAAAATATGGAATGTCGGTCCCTGAGCATCCGGCTAACCGGATTTTTTATGTCAGAAATGAACAAAAAAACAAACTCTATAAATTGATTGAACATGTAGATATTGAGTATGTGTTTGTTGCCGAAAAAATAGTGCAATATGCGGAGAAAAATCTCGAAAAAAATCTCAATCCATCGCTACTATTGATTCTTGCGGATCACATTTCGAATGCAATATCCCGAGTCGCTTCAGGTATACAAATTAATAATGTTTTCCTTGATGAAATCAAAGCGTTGTACAAAGCAGAATATGCAATAAGCCGGGATGCATTAACCATCATCAATGAGCAATTTAGCTTTCAACTTCCGGATGATGAGATTGGTTTTATTGCATTGCATATTTTAAATAACTATGAAAATTCATCTGATTATGAATCGGTACGGATTATTGAATTATCTCAAAAAATCACGGAGATTATCGAGGGTATTTATAACCGAAAGGTGGACAGAAGTTCATTTAACTATTCAAGATTTATGATGCACCTTAAGTATTTTTCTAATCGAGTTTTATGTAATGAAAAGATAAAACAGAAAGATATTGGTGGCATCTATGAGCAGTTTCTTGAGAAAGACATCCTGTTACAGCGCGCAATTCATGAAATTGAAAGGTATCTGTATGCCACTTTTAAATATGAATTAATTTTAGAAGAAAAACTATATCTCTCAATTCGTACCAAAGTATTAATGGACTAATTATATATAACATTTATATGAGATAACCCACATGAAACAAAAGAAAGCCTGGAGTTTTTTTCAGAGCCTGGGGAAGGCATTTATGTATCCCATTGCTCTGCTAAGTGTATGTGGCATGATGCTAGGGCTAGGAAGTGGTTTAGCCAGTGATGATATGGCAAAGTTAATTCCATTTCTGGCTATTCCAATAATTAAAACCATACTTGATTTCATTGTTAGCCTTGGTTTGTTTGCCTTTGTTAATTTACCTGTATTGTTTGCGATAGCAATTCCCTTAGGATTATTAAAAGAGAAAGAGGATAAAGCCTATGGCGCTTTTTCTGGCTTAATTGGTTTTATGGCGATGCATCTGGGAACGAACTTTTATCTTAAACAGCACGACTTATTGGTCGCTGCTGACCAAATGTCGACACATGGGCAAACCATCATTCTGGGGATCCAGTCCTACAATACCAGCGTGTTAGGGGGAATTGTTGCTGGGTTATTAGTCGCCAGCATGTATAAAAAGATCGTTAATTTACGCATTCCAGAATCATTAGGTTTTTATAGCGGCCCACGTCTGGTGCCTATCATTACACTGATTGTGATGAGTGGATTTGGTCTGATCATTCCTTTTATCTGGCCGCCGTTTTTCAATCTCTTCATGCTCATTGGCCACTGGATATCAACTTCCGGTCCTGTTGGTTATTTCTTCTATGCAGTTGCCGAACGTGTGACGATTCCTTTTGGCTTAAACCATCTGGTGACGTCAGTGTTCCGCTTTACGCCAATCGGCGGTTCGGCTGTGATTGGCGGCGAAGAGTATTACGGCACCCTGAACATGTTTATGGCGTACGTCAAAGAGAATGCGGTCATTCCGCTGGATTTGGCGGGGAAAATGGAGCAGGGCAAACTGATGATTCAGTACGGTCTGGCTGGTGCTGCACTGGCCATGTATCGCACTGCTCATGCTCAAAACAGAAAGGCTATCAAAGCATTGCTTATTTCCGGTGTGCTTACGGTTATTATTGGTGGCGTCAGCGAACCGATTGAATTTCTGTTCTTATTTGTCAGTCCGCTGCTGTTTGTCTTCCATGCCTTTATGAATGGATTCGCCAACATGGTCTTGCCATATATGGGCGTGAAGATGGGATTTACTGGCGATCTGATTCAATTTATTAGCTTTGACGTATTGCGTGGCACAAGAACAGGTTGGCCGATCGCGGTGTGTGTCGAAGTGGCCTATTTCTTCATTTATTACTTTGTGTTCCGTTGGACCATTCTCAAATTTAACCTGATGACCGTAGGACGTGAAGAGTCCAGTCCTGTCACGCTGAACGCTCACGAAGAAACTGCAATAGCTAATATCCCAGCTTATGATAAATCAGAGTTGCAGGCAGCGGAGCAAATGGTTAAGGCTCTGGGTGGAAAAGAAAATATTAAATCACTGGATAATTGTGTCACTCGTTTGCGTTTAACTATCGCAGATATGGGATTGATAGATGAGGCTGCAATTAAAAGTGCCGGAGGGATTGCGGTTGTGAAACTTGATCAAAATACCTTACAAGTCATTATCGGCACTAAAGTCATCGCCCTGCGTCGGGATATGGATAACTACATGGGGATACGCTGATGAATGTTTTTAATACCCCTATCTCCCGTAAAGGAACATATTGCACTCAATGGGACTTTTGTGAGGACAGATTTGGTGTAAAAGATGTATTACCATTTTCTATTTCAGATATGGATCTTCCGATACCGGAAGCTATCATCAGGGCATTAAAAAAACGCCTGGAACACCCGATTTTAGGGTACAGCCGTTGGCAGCATGATGATTATCTGAATGCGATAGTCAATTGGTATCATCAACAATATAAAACTGAAATAAAACCAGAATGGATCACCTATAGCCCAAGTGTGATGTATTCAATTGCTAAGGCAATAGAGTTATTAACATTGAATGGAGATAACATTCTCATTTTTACGCCTGTTTATAACGCATTTTTTGATGTAATTAAACAAAGTGGTCGAAATATGCTAACAACCTCTTTGAATAAAGAAAATGAGAGAGGCTACGCTATCAACTGGCAAGATTTTGAGCTAAAAATTAAAAGCGCGAAGATGGTGTTATTGTGTAATCCTCATAACCCGACAGGAACCGTCTGGTCGGAAGAAGATCTCTTCAAAATCGCTGCAAGCTGCGCAAAACAAAAAATCTGGCTATGTTCAGATGAAATTCACAGTGATTTTGTTTTTAACCATGGTTTCACGTCCGCGTTAAAAATAAAAAATGACAAAGTAGTGGTGTTAAATTCGATTTCGAAAACATTTAATGTTCCTGCACTAACAGGATCATATATGATATCCGCTGACCAGGATTTTAATGATAAGTTTAGAACGATATCAAGATATCGCGATTTTGTAAACTCACCATCTATATTGAATGTGATTGCTACCATTGTTGCTTATAACGAATGTGAAGAATGGTTAAAGTCGTTAAAGGATCATATTGCCTCTAACATTCAATTTACCCAGCAGTATTTGAATGAAAATATTCCAGAATTGATCGTGAGGTCCGCTGAGGGTTGCTATTTTTCGTGGATAGATTGCTCGGCCATTGGCTATCCCTTTGATAAATTTTACCGACGATTAATTGATGAAGGGAAAGTGGGTATTATGGCGGGGTATGTTTATGGTACGGAAGGTGAGGGCTATCTGCGTCTGAATCTGGCCTGCGGTCGAGAAAAATTATATATGGGGCTTGTGCGCCTTGCGAGTGTAATTAAAAATATTAATCAGGAAAAAGAAAATGAATAACTCGGAACTTATACATCTTATTAAACATTTTATGCGTAACGAACATAAGGCCGTTGAAGAGGTTATTGATTCCCCACTTTCTGAAGTCGCTAATTTAATTAAAGTATTACAATCTTGTCAGGGTAAAGTTGTTTTTATTGGTGTTGGTAAGTCCGGTATTATTGCCAGAAAACTCGCAGCAACATTTGCCAGTACCGGAACTCCCTCGTTTTTTGTTCACGGTACGGAAGCGGTACACGGCGACCTTGGAATGGTGGCGAAAGACGATGTTGTTATTCTTATTTCAAACAGTGGTGAGACGGCGGAAATCCTGGCGACACTGCCTAGTCTGAAAAGAATGGGTAATTATTTGATCTCTTTTACCCGCAGTCATCACTCATCGCTTGCGATAAGTTGTGATTTATCTGTTGAAATCCCCGTCAAAAGTGAGGCGGATAATTTAGGTTTAGCACCGTCATGCTCGTCTACTGTTGTTCTGGTTGTTGGTGATGCGGTGGCGCTTGCACTCTCCGAATTGAAAAAATTTACTCGTGCCGATTTCGGCTTATATCATCCAGGAGGTGCACTCGGCATTAAAGCAAATTCATAATTTCAAAATATAAATACAGTAACCGGTCACGCCATCTTTTGGGGTGGCGTTCATTGAAGTGAGTGTCAGCTATGAAAAATGTTCTGGTCACCGTCCCCAGCTTTTCAGCACGCTGTGTTTCCGCCAGCAAGTTGCTAAGAGAGAATAATTTTAATCTTATTATTAAGAATAATGTGGAGCATCTGCTTAAATCAGAATCCACTGCATTACGAGAATCTATTTGCGCGGTCATCGCCGGAAAAGATTGTTATCAGGCGGATACGCTATCATTGCTGCCTGGTGTGAAAATAATATCGAGATTCGGGACGGGGATAGACAATATTGATCTTCGTGCGGCACAGCAATCCGGTATTGTAGTCAAAAATGCGGTTGGGATTAATTCAAATGCGGTTGCGGAATTTATCATTGGACTTATCTTTGCGAGCATGAGAAATATTCCTGGCAGCTATCATGCGATGCAAAATGGCTACTGGGTTGAGTCGCATGGCTGTGAATTACAAGGGAAACGGATTGGCCTGGTTGGCTACGGTAATATAGGTAAAACCCTGGCGAAAAGGTTGTCTGGTTTTGATGTTGAGCTTTTAGCTTTTGACAAACAACCCGATTTTCAGGCCGCTGGCAAAGATGGAGTTCAGTTTGTATCAATTGAAGATATCTTTATGCAGTCGCATGTCATCATTGTTCTTTTACCTTTTTCTCCTGAGCTGGAGAACTTCATTAGTCATAAATATTTGTCAATGATGCGCAATGGTGCTCTGATCATCAATGCCGCAAGGGGAAAGTTGCTGGATGAGGGCGCTTTACTTCAGGTGATTGAAGAACGAAATGTGTTTGCGGCGCTGGATGTGTTTAGCTCTGAACCGTTGGCGCAATTTAGCCCACTGCTACATGCCAAAAATATCATTACAACGCCGCATATTGCGGCCGCCACCGTTGAGTCATACCAGCAAACCGGGATACACGTTGCCCAGTCGATAATTGATTACTTCGCAGGAAGGGAGATAAAAAACGTGTTGTGAGTTCAGCGAACGAAGATTTTAAATACAAAAAAACCGCAATTTGTGGAACACATTGCGGTTTATCAGCATTCTAAGTATTGGTTGCGGGGGCCGGATTTGAACCGACGACCTTCGGGTTATGAGCCCGACGAGCTACCAGGCTGCTCCACCCCGCGTCACCGTACTGCTTTTACTTCATCAAATTTTGATTGGTTGCGGGGGCCGGATTTGAACCGACGACCTTCGGGTTATGAGCCCGACGAGCTACCAGGCTGCTCCACCCCGCGTCACCGTACTGCTTTACTTCATCAAATTTTAATTGGTTGCGGGGGCCGGATTTGAACCGACGACCTTCGGGTTATGAGCCCGACGAGCTACCAGGCTGCTCCACCCCGCGTCCGTGGATGCGCACTATACTCCGCTCGCGTTTTCATGCAACCTTTTTTTTAACCCGATCACGGATTCGGCATGATTTTGAACAAAAACAAATCACTAAAGCCTATTTTTTGTGCAAAATTTGCGTCAGGGAGAGGCTGCTCATTTCATTAAACGCGGTGGTTTGTTATCTTCGTTGCGCCTTATTTTTTAACCTGAAGAAGAGAACAATGAAAGGACGTTGGGTAAAGTACCTTCTTATGGGCACGGTTGTGGCAATGCTTGCCGCCTGCTCTTCCAAACCAACCGATCGCGGACAGCAATATAAAGACGGGAAATTTACCCAGCCTTTCTCTCTGGTGAACCAGCCAGATGCCGTTGGCGCGCCGATTAACGCCGGTGATTTTGCCGAGCAAATTAACCATATCCGTAATTCGTCACCGCGTCTGTATGGCAACCAGAGTAATGTTTATAACGCGGTGCAAGAGTGGCTGCGCGCAGGCGGTGATACCCGCAATATGCGCCAGTTCGGCATTGATGCCTGGCAGATGGAAGGTGCCGACAACTATGGTAACGTGCAGTTTACAGGCTATTACACGCCGGTAATTCAGGCGCGCCATACCCGCCAGGGCGAGTTCCAGTATCCTATTTACCGTATGCCGCCAAAACGTGGTCGTCTGCCGTCTCGTGCGGAGATCTACGCGGGGGCATTGAGCGATAAATACATCCTCGCTTACAGCAACTCCCTGATGGATAACTTCATTATGGATGTGCAGGGTAGCGGGTATATTGACTTTGGTGATGGCAGTCCGCTTAACTTTTTCAGCTATGCAGGGAAAAACGGTCATGCATATCGCAGTATTGGTAAGGTGCTGATCGACCGTGGCGAAGTGAAAAAAGAAGATATGTCGATGCAGGCGATTCGTCACTGGGGCGAAACACACAGTGAAGCCGAGGTTCGCGAGCTGCTGGAACAGAACCCGTCTTTCGTCTTCTTTAAACCGCAATCTTTTGCACCGGTGAAAGGGGCAAGTGCGGTGCCGCTGGTTGGCCGTGCTTCTGTTGCCTCCGATCGTTCAATTATTCCGCCAGGTACTACCTTGCTGGCAGAAGTGCCGCTGCTGGATAATAACGGCAAATTTAACGGTCAGTACGAATTGCGTCTGATGGTGGCGCTGGATGTCGGTGGCGCAATCAAAGGCCAACACTTCGATATCTATCAAGGGATCGGGCCGGAAGCCGGGCACCGCGCAGGTTGGTACAACCACTATGGACGTGTCTGGGTGCTGAAAACGGCTCCGGGCGCAGGTAACGTCTTTAGCGGCTGATGTGATATTCTGTATGCCGTTTTTACGTATACGACAGGGTGAGGGATAACCTCGCCCTTTTTATTCTGAGGTGCTATGTCTGTGGTAATTAGTGATGCATGGCGTCAGCGTTTTGGTGGCACAGCGCGTCTGTATGGTGAAAAAGCGTTGCAACTGTTTGCTGACGCGCATATTTGTGTGGTCGGTATTGGCGGTGTCGGTTCCTGGGCGGCGGAAGCGCTGGCGCGCACGGGGATTGGCGCAATCACGCTTATCGATATGGATGATGTGTGCGTCACCAATACCAATCGGCAAATTCATGCCCTGCGCGATAACGTTGGGCTGGCAAAAGCGGAAGTAATGGCGGAACGTATTCGCCAGATTAACCCGGAGTGCCGTGTAACGGTGGTGGATGATTTCGTGACGCCGGATAACGTAGCGCAGTATATGAGCGTGGGTTATTCGTACGTGATTGATGCCATTGATAGCGTACGGCCCAAAGCGGCGCTGATTGCTTATTGTCGGCGCAATAAAATCCCGCTGGTCACGACTGGTGGCGCGGGTGGGCAGATTGACCCGACGCAGATTCAGGTTACCGATCTGGCGAAAACGATTCAGGACCCGCTGGCGGCGAAGTTGCGCGAGCGCCTGAAAAGCGATTTTGGCGTAGTGAAAAACAGCAAAGGTAAGCTCGGCGTGGATTGCGTGTTCTCTACCGAAGCGCTGGTGTACCCGCAGTCAGATGGCACGGTCTGTGCAATGAAAGCTACGGCGGAAGGGCCAAAGCGGATGGATTGTGCATCTGGATTTGGTGCCGCGACGATGGTGACCGCCACCTTTGGTTTTGTTGCGGTTTCTCATGCGCTGAAGAAGATGATGGCGAAAGCGGCCCGTCAGGGGTAAACAATCAGGTCGGATGCGACGCGAACGTCTTATCCGACCTGGTTCTGTGCTTAAACCTGCTTCGCCACAGCGATAATCGCCTCGCTTAACGCATTCAACCCCTGGCTGCGTGAGGCGCTAAGTTGCGCACGCAATCCCAGCTCATCAAACAATGCCAGCGGCGACTGTGCCTGCAATTCGGCGGCGGTTTTGCCCTCAACGGCAGTCAACAACACCGCAAGCAGGCCGCGCACAATGCGTCCTTCGCTGTCGCCAAAGAAATGCATCTTGCCGTTTTCAGCCATGGTATATCCCAGCCAGACGCGGTTTTCGCATCCGGCAATCTCTTTAGCCTGCGCTTTTAACTCGTCTGGCAAAGCCGGCAGCTGTTTCCCCAGCATGATCAACTGGCGATATTTATCTTCCCATTGCGACAACGGTGCGAAGGTATTGCGTAACGTTTCTGCGGTTACGGTTGTGCCGAACGGATGTCCGGCGAATTGCGGGTTTGTCATTAATCCACCAATAATTCCAGCGCGCGGTCAACGGCATTCACCAGCGCATCCACATCACTCTTTGTATTATATGGCGCAAATGAGGCACGCAGTGTGCCGGTTACGCCTAATTCTGCCAGTAGCGGCTGAGCGCAATGCTGCCCGGCGCGCAGGGCAATACCGTACTCCGCCAGCAGCGTCACCATATCGCTGTGATGAACGCCAGCAAAATCGAAGGCCAGCAGGCTGGAATCCTGGCAGCGGAATGAACGAAAGCCTGGACGTTTCGCCAGCGCATCTTCCGCCAGCGTTGCTAAGCTACGGCTCCAGTTTTCAGCCTGGTTGATATCGTAATCTGCCAGCCATTCCAGCGCCGCGCTTAATCCTATGACACCAGCGACATTTGGCGTTCCGGCTTCCAGTTTCCACGGCGCAGATTGAGTCGTGAAGCCGTCAAAACTCACTTCGTGAATCATTTTGCCGCCACCCAGCCAGGGTGACATCGCTTCCAGCAGTTCTGATTTGCCATACAGCACGCCGATACCCGTCGGGCCATACAGTTTGTGACCTGAAAAAGCATAGAAATCAATATCCAGTTGCTGAACATCCGCAGGGAAATGCACCGCCCCCTGAGCACCATCAACCATCACCACCATCCCGGCTGAATGAGCAAAGGTAATCGCTCGCGCCAGATCCGGGCAACCGCCAGTGACATTCGACATTTGTCCCAGAGCAAGAATTCGACTACGAGGTGTGATCAGTTCTGGCAACAAATCGACATCCGGCAGTCGCTGCGCATTAAGCGGCAATTTCACCACTTTGGATCCAGTTTGTTGGGCGACCATCAGCCAGGGGACAAGGTTGGCGTGGTGTTCTGCCACGCTGACAATAATCTCATCGCCCGGTTGCAGACGCGGACGCGCATAGCATTGTGCCACCATGTTGATGGATTCAGTGGTGCCGCGCGTCCAGACGATAGTTTTATCATCCGGTGCATTCAGTAATTGCGCCACTTTCTCTCGTGCAGCTTCATAACGCGCGGTCAGGCGTTGGGCTTCGGCAAACTGGCTGCGATGGACGTTTCCGGCGCTCAGGCTGTAAAACTGTCGGGTGGCTTCAACCACGGCTTCAGGTTTAAGCGCGGTCGCGGCGCTGTCGAGATAGACGCCCGCATCCTGTAGTGCGGGAAACTGGGCGCGAAACTGCGCGGGATTAAAAACGTTCATGGTACTCCTCGGCTTGATGCACCGATCGTGACGCAAAATTCACTTTGATACAAGGAGAGTGCTAACCATCAGAATTATCTGGATATCCTGGCGAAGCCGCGTCAGTAACATATGCTGAATAGTGTTAGGCGTTAATTTTAGCCTGTTAATCAATGCTATTAAGATTTATTAATCGCTTTAAGGAGAAGATGATGAAAAAGACTGCCGCAATTATTTCTGCCTGTATGCTGACTTTTGCCCTGAGCGCCTGTTCCGGTTCGAACTATGTGATGCACACCAATGACGGACGTACCATCGTCTCTGACGGCAAACCACAGACTGATAACGATACCGGTATGATTTCGTATAAAGACGCTAATGGCAACAAACAGCAGATCAACCGTACTGACGTGAAAGAGATGGTCGAACTGGATCAGTAATTCGCGATCGCAAGGTAAAAAAAAGCACCGCAATTAGGCGGTGCTACATTAATCACTATGGACAGACAGGGTAAATGTACAGGAAGTGAAAAAAGGTAGCTTTGCTACCATGGTCTGAATCGC
The DNA here is from genome assembly GCF_046486065.1 of Escherichia sp. WS547. Lineage (NCBI taxonomy): Bacteria > Pseudomonadati > Pseudomonadota > Gammaproteobacteria > Enterobacterales > Enterobacteriaceae > Escherichia > Escherichia sp. WS547. The sequence goes on from NZ_JBJQMA010000004.1 coordinate 157,781, forward strand.
AGACCAATTGCAAACACAACAACACAACATCACAACCGTAAGCCAAAAGTTCACCAGAACACGCATTCCGATAAAACTTTTCGTTCCGGCTCAGGAAGTGCCGCCACTATAGGTATTTGCTGGTAGAAGCTCAACGGACAATTTATAATGGCTCAGATTAAAAAAACTAATAGGTTACACAGTGTGATCTAATTGTTAAATTCATTTAACATCAAAGTTTAAAAGCCATGTCTAAACGATTACCACCGCTAAATGCCTTACGAGTTTTTGATGCCGCAGCACGCCATTTAAGTTTCACTCGCGCAGCAGAAGAGCTTTTTGTGACCCAAGCCGCAGTAAGTCATCAAATCAAGTCTCTTGAGGATTTTTTGGGGCTAAAACTGTTCCGCCGCCGTAATCGTTCACTCCTGCTGACCGAGGAAGGGCAAAGCTATTTCCTCGATATCAAAGAGATATTTTCGCAATTAACCGAAGCGACGCGTAAACTCCAGGCCCGTAGCGCCAAGGGGGCGTTGACGGTCAGTTTACTCCCCAGTTTCGCCATTCATTGGTTGGTTCCGCGACTTTCCAGCTTTAATTCAGCTTATCCGGGAATTGACGTTCGAATCCAGGCGGTTGATCGTCAGGAAGATAAGCTGGCGGATGATGTTGATGTGGCGATATTTTATGGTCGGGGCAACTGGCCGGGGCTACGGGTGGAAAAACTTTACGCCGAATATTTATTGCCGGTGTGTTCGCCGCTACTGCTGACTGGCGAAAAACCCTTGAAGACCCCGGAAGATCTGGCTAAACATACGTTATTACATGATGCGTCACGCCGTGACTGGCAGACATATACTCGCCAATTGGGGTTAAATCATATCAACGTTCAGCAAGGGCCAATTTTTAGCCATAGCGCCATGGTGCTGCAAGCGGCTATTCACGGGCAGGGAGTGGCGCTGGCAAATAACGTGATGGCGCAATCTGAAATCGAGGCCGGACGTCTTGTTTGCCCGTTTAATGATGTTCTGGTCAGTAAAAATGCTTTTTATCTGGTTTGTCATGACAGTCAGGCAGAACTGGGTAAAATAGCCGCCTTTCGCCAATGGATCCTGGCGAAAGCCGCTGCTGAACAAGAAAAATTCCGCTTTCGTTATGAACAATAATTTACGTAGGGTACGACCATGACCAGCCGTTTTATGCTGATTTTCGCCGCCATTAGCGGCTTCATTTTTGTGGCTCTGGGCGCTTTTGGCGCGCATGTGTTAAGTAAAACCATGGGGGCCGTTGAGATGGGCTGGATCCAGACCGGTCTCGAATACCAGGCGTTCCACACGCTGGCGATCTTAGGTCTGGCGGTGGCAATGCAGCGTCGCATCAGTATCTGGTTTTACTGGAGTAGCGTTTTCCTCGCGTTAGGCACGGTGCTGTTCAGCGGCAGCCTTTATTGCCTGGCGCTGTCCCATCTGCGTTTGTGGGCATTTGTCACACCGGTTGGCGGCGTGAGCTTCCTCGCGGGCTGGGCGTTAATGTTAGTTGGTGCTATCCGTTTAAAGCGCAAGGGCGTAAGTCATGAATAAGGTTGTATTGCTGTGCCGTCCGGGCTTTGAAAAAGAGTGCGCCGCAGAAATTACCGATAAAGCCGGCCAGCGGGAAATTTTCGGTTTTGCCCGCGTGAAAGAGAATGCGGGTTATGTCATTTATGAATGTTATCAACCTGATGATGGCGATAAGTTAATCCGTGAGCTGCCGTTCAGTTCATTAATTTTTGCCCGCCAGTGGTTTGTGGTGGGGGAACTCCTGCAGCATTTGCCGCCAGAAGATCGTATTACCCCCATTGTCGGCATGTTACAGGGTGTAGTAGAGAAGGGCGGTGAACTGCGTGTTGAAGTTGCCGATACCAACGAAAGCAAAGAGTTGCTGAAATTCTGCCGTAAATTCACCGTGCCGCTACGCGCTGCCTTGCGCGATGCGGGTGTGCTGGCGAACTATGAAACGCCGAAGCGTCCGGTTGTGCATGTATTCTTTATTGCACCAGGCTGCTGCTATACCGGTTACTCATACAGCAACAATAATTCGCCGTTCTATATGGGCATTCCGCGCCTGAAATTTCCGGCAGATGCGCCGAGTCGTTCCACGCTCAAACTGGAAGAGGCATTTCATGTGTTTATTCCTGCGGATGAGTGGGATGAACGCCTGGCGAACGGGATGTGGGTGGTGGATTTAGGCGCTTGCCCAGGCGGCTGGACCTACCAACTGGTGAAGCGCAACATGTGGGTTTATTCCGTCGACAACGGCCCGATGGCGCAAAGTCTGATGGATACCGGACAGGTGACGTGGCTGCGGGAAGACGGTTTCAAATTCCGTCCGACACGCAGCAATATCTCCTGGATGGTATGCGATATGGTTGAAAAACCGGCGAAAGTTGCGGCATTGATGGCGCAGTGGCTGGTTAATGGCTGGTGCCGTGAAACCATTTTCAACCTCAAACTGCCGATGAAAAAACGCTACGAAGAAGTGTCACACAATCTGGCGTATATTCAGGCACAGCTTGATGAACATGGCATAAATGCTCAGATTCAGGCGCGGCAGTTGTATCACGATCGCGAAGAAGTGACGGTGCACGTCCGCCGTATCTGGGCTGCGGTGGGTGGTCGTCGCGACGAGCGATAACAGGCAAGGCCGGGGCGTCGTCTCCGGCCTGCTACCCTTTCCGTCAGGCTGTTACCAAAGAAGTTGCAACCTGGCGCTCATCAGAAATAATGTGCGTTACCTCATCCAGATGCCCGATGCGGGCTTCCCCTGAACGATTAAATTTACTTTTATCAATCAATAACAACGATTGCGCGGCGCGTTTTAATAGCATTGATTTGTAATCAGCGTTGATGGCATTGGAGTCCCACAGTGCGCCGCTGCTATCGATCCCTTCACAAGAAAAAATAAACAGATCGATTTCCAGCGATTTAAGTTGGGAAATCAGCGAGGGATTGACGTAACAGCCATATTTGCGCTCAAGTGTGCCACCGGAACTGATCAGTTGAATGCGTTCGCGTTTACCGAGTTCATGGCAAATCGGATGGCTATTGGTGAAGACCTGAATGTTGATGTCAGGCAACTGGCGTGCCAGATACCAGCAAGTTGAACTGGCGTCTAAGGCTATCACCATCCCTTCTTCAATCCACGCGAGCGCCTCGCGCGCGATATCTGCTTTATGCGCATAATGGCTTTTCAGCCGGATGTGAAAGGGATCGCCACTGTCTTGATTTTGACGGTGGATATATTTAGCGCGTCCATGATTGCGCAGAATTTTACCCTGCGTCTGTAATTCATTGAGATCGCGACGAATGGTTTCTTTACTGACCTTTAGCTGTTCAGAGAGAGCTTCCGTGGTCAGGCTGGTATGGTTCAGCAGCAGGTCGACTATCGCTTGCTGGCGTGCCGCTTTCATATTTTTCACCCCATCATTCGATAACCGCCCGCGTCATGCGGGCGTACCGGTATGAGATTACGGTGTTACCCCTTTTTTTAAAAGAATATTCCCGTACTTCGCTCGTTCGCCTGTGATAACGATCGCAAAGGCTTTTTGTGCCCGTTCATAAAACGCAAAACGATTGATGCGGATGATGTCAGGACACGGGGCTTGTAGTGAAAGCGCATTACGGTAACGTCGTTCTACTTCAGGATCGAGAGTGTCACCTTCTACCGCCGCCATCATCACCAGCGGCGGTGCATAACTGTCCAGTTCAAATAATGGGATAATCGCCTGGAGCAAGTCGCTCACCAACAGGCCATCAGCGCGGATCACCTGCGGTCCCATCGAATGGGCGGGAAAGTGAGCATCGGAAAAAATAATTTCATCTCCATGTCCCATCTCTGCCAGCACTTTCAATAGTTCGGGAGAAATTAACGGCGAAATTGTTTTCAGCATTTCACACTTCCTCTATAAATTCAGGTTCAGTTTGCGGGTAGAAATAACGGTACTGATAATGAATCTGCGCGCGAGCTTCCTCCGGGCTGTTAAATTCCCCTACGCCATACCAACCGAACAGCGCAGCTCCTGCGACGGTCGTTTCGGCGTCGTCGAGAACTTTTACCGGAATATCAAGCATATTGGCTTTAATCTGATTCCACAATGTGTTGCGACTTCCTCCACCGACTAACAATAATTCAGAGGCTTTAAAGTGCCCGATTTTTTCCAGCATCTGTAGATTGTGCTGTAATTGCGCAGTTAACCCTTCCAGCGCCGCGCGATAGAAATGCCCCCGCGTGGTATTAAGCGTCACTCCTTGCCAGCCAGCGTTCTGACACGACAATAAATCACACTGCATTTTCACGCCATCCGCGCCAGGCGCGATCAGACGAGCCTCTTCAATCAACATTTGCCAGGGAGTTTCAGCCGTCCAGAACAGTTTTCTCACCCATTCCAGCACGCCGGATGCCAGCCATTGCATACCTGGGTTATACAACCCTGCCTGACTATCCAGTTCGCAGGTCGAACCGGTGTACTGACTTAACAGCGAAGTATCAACCTGGGTGCTACGGACCATTAAAATTTCCCATGTACCGGAAGAGAGCACGGGTTCATTTTGTTCGGCACCAGCGCCAAAAAGGGCGAACTGGGTATCGTGACCTGCGGAAATCACCGGTATGCCAACGGGTAAGCCGAGCATTGCTGCGGCGCTGTTCTGTAACGTACCAATCTGTTCACCCGCTTCCACCAGACGAGGGAAGAGTCGGCGTGGAATACCGGTGGCTTGTAAAATTTGCGGACTGAAATCGCGTTGCTGGATATCCAGCATCTGGCTGGTTCCGGCCATCGTGATATCAGTAGAGAATTCGCCGGTTAAACGGTGGTTAATCAGCGACGAAATAAAGAGCCAGGCGTGCGCGCGTTCCAGCAGTTGTGGATGATTTTCTTTCAACCACACCAACTTATATAACGTATTGAAACTAAAGGCTCCGACGCCAGAAATAGCCTGCAACCGCTGTGCGGAGATCAACTGTTCAATATTGTCCATAACCGCTGCTGTTCGCGGACATTTCCAGCTAATGATCGGATAGAGCAGATTGCCTTGCTTATCTACCAGAGCGCCATCCACACCAAAGGTGGTGACGGCGATACCGCGGATGTGGCAATCAGTCAGTTCACTATTGATTTGCCGACAGCAATCAGCAAAGCGTTGCAAAATGGCGTCTAAAGACCACTGGTGCCAGGTGTTGTTTTCCATCGCGATATCGCTGGCATTAGGCGTTGAGGCGCGGGCAACAATTTTTCCCTGCCGATTAACCGCGATGGCCCTGACATTGGTCGCGCCACAGTCGAGTACCAGGATAACTTCTTGTTTCATAATCGCTCCTGCAATATAGCCGGATAACATTGTTTATCCGGCTAACCACTCTTGCTTGTTCTGGCCCGGTAGCCGGAGCGACCGGGCATCACATCAGGGAGTAATGTATTAACGCTTGTACAACGGGCCGTAGTTCTGGCAAGCGCGGTAATCCTGGCCTTCAATATCCATGCCGTGCGCGGCCCAGGCAGAAGGACGATATACTTTGGTCTCTTCAACGTTGTGCATACATACCGGGATACGCAGCATGGAGGCGAGAGTGATAAAGTCTGCGCCAACGTGGCCGATGGTCAGAACCCCGTGGTTAGCGCCCCAGTTCGCCATTACCGAATACACATCCGTAAACGGCCCTTTACCGGTGAGGCGCGGTGCAAACCAGGTGGTTGGCCAGGTTGAGTTGGTGCGTTTGTTGAGGATGTCATGCACATCCTTCGGTAACTCAACGCTCCAGCCTTCCGCGATTTGCAGTACCGGGCCCAGGCCTTTGATGATGTTGACACGGGTCATGGTGAACGGGACGCCGCCTTCGGTAAGGAAGCGGGAAGAGTAACCGCCGCCACGGAAGTATTCGTGGATCGCCGGGCACCATTCGGTAGCGGCGAGGCAAGCGTCAGCCTCTTGCTGAGAGATTTCCCAGTGTGGCTTCATCGTCGGGTTACCTTCGCTGTCGCGTTGTTTACAGGAACCGTCCAGCGCAGCAGAACCGGAGTTGATCAAATGGATGATGCCGTGTTCTGCCAGTCCATCCAGTTTATGCCCCGTTACACGTTCAATTGCTTCTGGTGACCAGTAGGTACGCACATCGGCAAATACCTGAGCGGTGCCGGTGAGCTGGTGACCCATTAGCATTGCCACGCCGTTAAGACTGTCGTTTTCGGTCGCCACGACAAAGGGTTCGCGCACGCCATTCCAGTCAAATGAACTGTTAAGGATCGCTTCGGCGGTGTCGCCATTGGGATATTGATCGGTCCAGTGACGTTGCCCCTGGAAGCCCGCAGCGATGGCGTTGTAGCCAAGTGATTCTTCCACGCGACCAATATCGGCCAGTTTGCTGTTGCCTTGCATCATGTCGCGGATACACATCGCCATCACTAAACTTTCGCGCAGAACTGCGCGGCTTTGCTCGGCATTGCGTTGATACTGTTTGTTATTTTCATCTTCGCCATAGCGGAAGTTTTTATCAGCCCAGGCCAGCGCCATTTCCAGTTCGGCTTCGTCGTAAATCTTCTGATCGATACGGCGACGCAGTTCGGTCATATCCACCGCCTGGACTTTCATTCCCAGCCAGGATTCAAAGAAGTTGTGATCAACAATGGAACCGGCGATACCCATCGAAACGCCGCCCAGCGACAGATAGCTTTTACCTTTCATGCTGGCGACGGCCAAACCGGCGCGGGCAAAGCGCAGCAGTTTTTCTTCAACATCAGCAGGAATCGATGTGTCATCGGCATCCTGAACGTCATGACCGTAAATGGAGAATGCCGGGATGCCTTTCTGGCTGTGAGCTGCCAGAGCCGCAGCCAGGTAAACAGCGCCGGGGCGTTCAGTGCCGTTAAAGCCCCAAATGGCTTTCGGGCGGGTTGGATCCATGTCGATGGTTTCACTGCCATAGCACCAGCAAGGCGTTACCGTAATGGTGAGGCCTACATTCTGGCTGCTGAATTTTTCTTCGCAAGCAGCGGCTTCAGCCATACCCGCGATACAGGTATCGGAAATGACACACTCGACGGCAGCTCCGCAGGCATGGCGCAGTTTCTCGGTCAGCAGTGCAGCCGTGGCTTTCGCCATATTCATTGTTTGTTCTTCAAGCGACTCACGAACACCCATGCGACGACCGTCAATAACCGGGCGGATACCAATTTTCGGTAACGTATTAATTTTCATCAGGATTCCTCATCTCGCTTTATTGGCGCTCTGCTAAGGCGGAGAAAGGAAACCACCGAAGCAGTAGTATTGGTCATTACTTGCTAACTCGAGTTAGCTTAGGTTTGTAGGCTTTTTATGCACAACTTTTTTGTTGTTGAAATGTGAGGGGCTTCACGAGAAGTGGTTAAAATACGATCTCTGTCAAATTATTATTTAGCGGGATAAAAATAAATTTTACGTATAATCATATAGTTATTATATTTTAATGGTTATGCATCACAGTTTTAACTCAAATGATTTGGCTAATTTGTATACCTAAAATAGCTTTAAAAGGCGATCGCTAACTCGAGTTAGCAAAATGCTAAGAATAGATTGATGCGATGAATATTTATTCAAAGGTTATTCGTATCACAGTGGAGATGGCTTTAGTAGCGACGTTTATGCCGTACTTCACATTTTCAGTTTCTGATTATTGAGGAAAGCTGCAATGTCCGAAACATTTTTGCAAATGAAACATATCACCAAACGCTTTCCTGGAGTGTTGGCGCTTAATGACGTGCAATTTACCCTACGCCGGGGCGAGGTTCATGCATTATTAGGTGAAAATGGTGCAGGAAAATCTACCTTAATGAAAATTTTGTCGGGGGTTTATCAACCTGATGAAGGCGAAATAATTTTTGAAGATAAACCAGTCTCATTTTCTGATCCGTTAAGTGCGCAAAACGTAGGTATTACTATTATTCACCAGGAATTTAATTTATTTCCCGAGCTTACAGTAGAGGAAAATATTTTTATCGGCAGGGAGTTTTGTAAAAAAAATCGCTGGCGTCTGGATGAAAAACAGCAACGCCAGGCGACGATTGAAATTTTGCAAAAATTAAATTTGGCGATCAAACCAGATACTCTGGTTGCCGACCTTACGGTAGCTCAGCAGCAGATGGTAGAAATTGCCAAGGCCATTTCAGTTAACGCCAGGATTCTCATTATGGATGAACCTACTGCGGCGTTAACAGAAACTGAAATTGAAAGCTTATTTCGCGTCACCCGGTTATTGAAAGAGCAGGGGACCGGCATTGTGTATATCTCCCACCGTCTGGAAGAGTTGGCGCTAATTGCCGACCGCGCGACTGTAATGCGTGATGGTCAGTACATCAGCACGGTGGATTATGAGTGCGTAAAAATCAGCGATCTGATTGCCATGATGGTTGGTCGCGATTTGGGGAATATCTATCCCCGCCGCGAGGCCTTGCAGCAGCGGATTCCGGTTCTGAAGGTAAACGGACTGACGCGCAAAGGCGTCCTGAACGATATTAATTTTACGCTTTATCGTGGCGAGATCCTCGGCTTTGCCGGACTGATGGGCGCGGGGCGTACTGAACTTGCGCGTGCGATTTTTGGTGCGGATTCCATTGACAGCGGAACGCTAAAATTAAATGGTAAGGAAACCGTTATTAAAGATATTTCGGATGCTATTCAGCAGGGAATTAGTTACCTGACGGAAGACCGCAAAAAAGAAGGGCTGGCGCTGAATTTATCTGTTGAACGAAATATTATGTTAGGAAACTACCCTGAGTATTCCGATCGTTTTGGGAATGTCGATTCGCGTCGTTGCCAACAAACCAGTGAGGAACAGGTAAAAGCGTTAAGGATTAAAACGCCAAATCTTGAACAGGCGGCATTAAATCTAAGTGGAGGAAACCAGCAGAAAATTATAATTGCACGTTGGGTGTGTAAAGATACTGATATTTTAATCTTCGATGAACCCACTCGCGGCATTGATGTTGGCGCCAAATTGGAAATCTATGAGTTAATGAATCGCCTGGTGGCAAAAGGGAAATCAATCATCATGATCTCCTCTGAATTGCCGGAGGTGTTAGGAATGTGCGACCGTATTTTAGTGATGCGCAGTGGTCGAATTACCGGCGAACTTAGCGCAAAAGAAGCGACACAAGAAAAAATCATGCAATACGCGACGTTAGAGGATTAAATTATGACTATCTCTGTAACCTCTCCAGACAGTAATAATAAGAAAATAAAGATAAATAAAGAACTTTTGATGCGCCTTGCACCTCTTTTTAGCTTAATTATATTGGTGCTATTTTTTAGTTTCAGCTCTCCCTTTTTCTTTAATACCGAAAATATCATGACGATTGCTCTACAAACGTCGGTAATCGGCATTATGGCCATTGGGGTAACTTTCGTCATTATTACCGCTGGCATCGATCTTTCATTGGGCTCCGTGGTGGCTTTTTCTGGTGTCGCCGTAGGTATTTGCGCCACGCTGGGCCTGCCGCTGCCTGTGTGTATTATTGCTGGTGTTTTGGCCGGTGGATTGTGCGGCTATGTGAATGGTTTGTTGGTCACTAAAATGACCATTCCACCGTTTATCGCTACGTTGGGCCTGATGATGTCCGTCAGAGGCATCAATATGGTGATGACTGACGGGCGCGCCATCTATTTTGCCGATTACCCGATGTTCAAAACGCTCGCTCAGGGACGCTTATTTGATGTGCTGCCTTATCCTGTTTTCTACCTTGTCATTGTAGCGCTTGTCGGCGCTTACATCCTGAAGAAAACCGTCATTGGTCGCTATGTCTATGCCGTAGGCAGTAATGAAGTTGCTGCTCATCTTTCTGGTATTAAAGTTCAGCGCGTGAAAATTTTCGTCTATGCCTTCTGTGGATTATTAACGGGGATTGCAGGTGTCATTCTGGCATCTCGTCTCAACTCCGGACAACCGACGGTAGGTGTGGGTTATGAACTGGAAGCTATTGCCGCGGTAGTGATTGGCGGAACCAGCTTAATGGGCGGTATTGGTACTATTGGCGGCACAATCATTGGCGCTTTCATTATGAGTGTACTGAAAAATGGCCTCAATTTAATGGGCGTCTCCCAGTTCTGGCAAATGGTCGCGATGGGCGTCGTTGTGGTCGCTGCCGTTTACCTCGATACATTACGCAAAAAGATTCGTTGACTTAGGCTCCCTGTTTTATCGGGAAACAACTGCCCTGACGTTAAGGGTGATTCACTCAGAACGGAGTACAACAATGAAAACCAGGCATTTTATCTATGCGTTATCTCTGCTGGCCTGCGTAACTTCCAGCGCACTGGCGAAGGATTTAAATCTTCCGGTTGTTAGTAAAGGTTTCCAACATGAATTCTGGCAAACCGTAAAAATGGGGACTGAAGCTGCGGCTAAAGAGTTGGGGGATAAAACCAGCTATGTTGGCCCGGCTGATGAAACGCAAATAGCCGAGCAAATTCAGTTAGTCGAAAATGCGATGGCGCAGAAACCGAATGGCTTGCTTCTGGCAGCCCTCGACGCGAATGCGCTCGCCCCACTGGTAGAAACGGCAAATTCACGCGGTATCAAAGTGGTGACCTTTGATTCAGGCATCAATTCAGACATTCCGGTGAGTTTTGTCGCCACCAATAACCGTAAAGCAGGTGCTCAGGCAGCTGATGCCTTAGCTGCGCAGGTAAATAATAAAGGGAAAGTTGGGATTATCGCGCACGTTGCAGGAACATCTTCCGCTATTGAACGCTCGGAAGGCTTCATGGAGCGTATGAAAGAAAAATATCCTGACATTAAAGTCTTACCCGTTCAGTACAGCGATGGTGACCCGCAAAAAGCGATGGATAAAACTATCGATATGATTCAGGCCAATCCCGATCTTGCTGGGATCTATGGCACCAATGAAGGTTCAACGCTCGGGGTGGCGAATGCCATTGATAGCCAGAATCTGAAAGGTAAGGTGAAGGTCATTGGTTTTGATAGTACGGAAGCGATTATTAACTTCCTGAAGAACGGGGTCATTCAGGGCTTTGTTGTTCAGGATGCATACCAGATTGGCTATCAAGGGATCAAAACGTTGAACGCGGCCCTTTCGGGGCAAGCCGTTGAAAAAGAGATCGATATTCCCGTGAAATTTGTTAATGCCGAGAATATTAACACGCCAGAAATCGACAAACTCCTGCACCCATTCGGTAAGAAATAAAAAAATTGGGGATGAATTCTCATCCCCGTTATCTCCAGCGTCAGGGAGGCTTTATGCACAACGGTTATTTTCTCGGTGTCGATGTCGGATCGGCCAGTGTCAGGGCAGGCGTTTACAGTGCCAGTGGCCACAGGCTGGCATTCGCTACTGCGCCCGTCTCCCAGTTTCGCCCTGGCGGCGAGCGTGTCGAACAGTCTTCGGCAGAGATCTGGCAACAAGTTTGTAAAACGGTGAAAGAGGCGACAGCTTTGGCAGGCATCCCCATTTCCGCAATTCGCTCACTGGGTTTTGACGCTACCTGCTCGCTGGTTGTTCTTGATGAACAAGGCCAGGGTTTAGCGGTTTCGTCCGGTGGATCTGCGAATCACGACATTATTATGTGGATGGATCATCGTGCAACTGTCGAGACGGCGCAGATTAACGCAACGAAGGATCCCGCATTGCGCTACGTTGGCGGCGAAGTGAGCGTCGAGATGGAGTTACCAAAGTTACGTTGGTTGAAGACGCATCTACCGCAAACCTGGCAGGCCGCTCATCGCTTTTTCGATCTGGCGGATTTTCTGGTCTGGAAAGCAACAGGGCGAGACGTCGCGGGATTGTGCACGCTAACGTGTAAATGGAATTATCTGGCTCATGAACAACGCTTTAGCCATAGCTTACTGGAATCGGTAGACCTGACCGACATGCTCGAAAGAATTCCCGCCGAAATTCTTCCGCCTGGTGCTGCCGTGGGAACTTTAACTGCCACAGCTGCTGAAGAATTAGGATTAACGACCAATGTTATCGTGGCCAGTGGTTTGATTGATGCCCATGCCGGTGGCATGGCGCTGGCTGGCGCGCAGCCATCAGGAACGCTGGCATTGATAAGCGGAACGTCGAATTGCCATATGTTGTGCAGTGAAAAAGAAATATTCACCCCTGGCGTCTGGGGGCCATACTGGTCGGCCATGTTGCCAAATTACTGGCTAACTGAAGGCGGGCAAAGCGCCGCAGGGGCGCTGGTGGAGTGGACGCTTCAGGAGTCCGGGGCAAGCGCAAATCTTTTTAACAAGGCGCAGCAACGCGGGTGTCATCCGATTCAACTGATTAATGAATGGGTAGCCGCACTGGAAGCTAACGAGTCAGAACCCACACGAAATTTACATGTGCTTGCCGATCATCACGGCAACCGTTCGCCACGAGCGCGGTCCGATGCCAGAGGCAGTGTTTATGGCTTAACACTGGAGCGTGGTGAAAATCAGCTCGCGCGGCTTTATCTTGCGACTTTACAGGCAATAGCCTTTGGCACCAGACATATTATTGAAACTCTGCGGGAAAATGGGCATACCATTACCCGATTAACATTATGTGGTGGTGCAACGCACAACCCTTTATGGCTACGCGAATATGCAGACGTGACAGGTTGCGATATCCACCTGATGCAAGAAGAAGATGCCGTTACGTTGGGCGCAGCAATTAGCGGCGCTGTTGCCAGCGGAGCATGGGGGGATTTTACATCTGCGTGTAAAGCAATGGTTGAAGCCGGAGAGGTTATTCAGGTAAATCCACAACGCCGTGAATTTTTAGAGCGTAAATACCGGGTTTACCTGACGCTTTGGGAGCAACAACAGGCGGTTAACCAACTGATGCAATAAGACAAAAGTTGAAAATACTTTTATGATTGTGATTTGACGTCTGGATGTTAACTGGGAAATACCTATGGCTAAAACAGTAGAGCAGATAGCCAGCGACCTGAATTTATCGGTTACGACCGTGCGACTGGTGCTAAATGGAAAAGCGGAACAATATCGAATCAGCGTCAAAACCCAAACGCGTATCAATGAATATGTTGAACGCTATGGTTATATCATTAATCATTCCGCTCGCAGCCTTAAGCTTAACAAAACTGATACATTAGGGTTGATTGTTCCCAACATATCCAACGTCTTTTTTGCTACGCTGGCAGAAAAACTCGAACAACGCTGTCGACGTTCCGGATATCAACTTACAATCAGTTGCACTTATGATGATGTTGACTATGAAAATAAATTGACGAAAGCATTTATCGCACGAAATGTAGATGGTCTTTTTATTGTTCCTTCGACGCTGGAAAATCAGCAGCATCATTTACGCAAAATTCGTAAGCCAATGGTTTTACTCGATCGTGATTTTAAATATACCGATAACGCATTGGTAGAGAGTAATAATATTTCTGGCGGAGAAAAGCTGACGCAAAATATTCTTGAGGCCGGGCAGGCTCCAGTATGGTTTTTGCTGGGAGATGCCGGTTTGCCGAGTATCAGCGATCGTCTGACAGGCTATTTGAATGCGTTGGCAAAAAAAGGGATTACCCATCGCGATTGGGTGCGGGAAGGTCCGGTAAATACTCCGGAAGGCGGCTATGTCATTATGGAAAAACTCATTGAAGAGCAGGGATGTCCGCAGGCATTTATCGCCTCGTCTTTACCTGTGCTTGAAGGCGCTGTCCGCGCGATTCGCGACCGTCTTGGCGCTGTACCGCCAGAAATCAATATTGGCACTTTCGATGAACATCCTATGCTGGGATTTCTCGCCAACAATGTCTGGTCAATGCAGCAGGATGAAAATGCCTGGGCAGAAAAAGCGTTCGAAATGATGTTAAGCGCGATCGAAGAAAGACCAGTCAAAAAAACAGTTAAAGTAGAAATGAAATTAATTAAGCGCATAAGAAAAAAATAATAATCGCCAAAAGATATCAGGCTACTGAACAATGATATTCAGTGGCCTCCCCTTACTAAAAATAACCCCGTCTTCATTTGCGGTGCTGTTTTACGCAACAAGGCGAGCTGAAACTGTATCTGGAGAATAGAAATGGAAAGAACACGTTTATCCCGTGAAATAATTGAAACCTGTCTGGAAATGACGCGCCTTGGGTTAAATCAGGGGACAGCGGGGAATGTCAGCACACGTTTTGAAAACGGCATGTTGATTACTCCCAGCGGTATTCCTTATGAAAGAATGACGGAGAATATGATTGTCTATGTTGATGGCAACGGCAAATACGAAGAAGGTAAGATTCCTTCCAGCGAATGGCGTTTCCATATGGCGGCCTATCAAAGCAGACCGGATGCCAACGCGGTTGTTCACAATCATGCCGTTCATTGCACGGCAGTTTCCATTCTTAACCGACCAATCCCCGCTATTCACTACATGATTGCGGCGGCTGGCGGTAATTCTATTCCTTGCGCGCCTTATGCGACCTTTGGAACACGTGAACTTTCTGAACATGTTGCGCTGGCTCTCAAAAATCGTAAGGCAACTTTGTTACAACATCATGGGCTTATCGCTTGTGAGGTGAATCTGGAAAAAGCGTTATGGCTGGCGCATGAAGTTGAAGTGCTGGCGCAACTTTACCTGACGACCCTGGCGATTACGGACCCGGTGCCAGTGCTGAGCGATGAAGAGATTGCCGTAGTGCTGGAGAAATTCAAAACCTACGGGTTACGGATTGAAGAGTAATTTCGTAAAGCAACAAGGAGAAGGATGATGGCTAACAGAATGATTCTGAACGAAACGGCATGGTTTGGTCGGGGTGCTGTTGGGGCTTTAACCGATGAGGTGAAACGCCGTGGTTATCAGAAGGCGCTGATCCTCACCGATAAAACGCTGGTGCAATGCGGCGTGGTGGCGAAAGTGACCGATAAGATGGATGCTGCAGGGCTGGCATGGGCGATTTACGACGGCGTAGTGCCCAACCCAACAATTACTGTCGTCAAAGAAGGGCTCGGTGTATTCCAGAATAGCGGCGCGGATTACCTGATCGCTATTGGTGGTGGTTCTCCACAGGATACTTGTAAAGCGATTGGCATTATCAGCAACAACCCGGAGTTTGCCGATGTGCGTAGCCTGGAAGGACTTTCCCCGACCAATAAACCCAGTGTACCGATTCTGGCAATCCCCACCACAGCAGGCACTGCGGCAGAAGTGACCATTAACTACGTGATCACTGACGAAGAAAAACGGCGCAAGTTTGTTTGCGTTGATCCGCATGATATCCCGCAGGTGGCGTTTATTGACGCTGACATGATGGATGGTATGCCTCCAGCGCTGAAAGCTGCGACGGGTGTCGATGCGCTCACTCATGCTATTGAGGGGTATATTACCCGTGGCGCGTGGGCGCTAACCGATGCACTGCACATTAAAGCGATTGAAATCATTGCTGGGGCGCTGCGAGGATCGGTTGCTGGTGATAAGGATGCCGGAGAAGAAATGGCGCTCGGGCAGTATGTTGCGGGTATGGGCTTCTCGAATGTTGGGTTAGGGTTGGTGCATGGTATGGCGCATCCACTGGGCGCGTTTTATAACACTCCACACGGTGTTGCGAACGCCATCCTGTTACCGCATGTCATGCGCTATAACGCTGACTTTACCGGTGAGAAGTACCGCGATATCGCGCGCGTTATGGGCGTGAAAGTGGAAGGTATGAGCCTGGAAGAGGCGCGTAATGCCGCTGTTGAAGCGGTGTTTGCTCTCAACCGTGATGTCGGTATTCCGCCACATTTGCGTGACGTTGGTGTACGCAAGGAAGACATTCCGGCACTGGCGCAGGCGGCGCTTGATGACGTTTGTACCGGTGGCAACCCGCGCGAAGCAACGCTTGAGGATATTGTAGAGCTTTACCATACCGCCTGGTAAATGCGCTGATGTGATAATGCCGGATGCGACGCTAGCTGCGTCTTATCCGGCGTATAAGTTCATTAAATTCAATGTGTTGATAATCGTTTGCATCCGGCACGCCGTTACCGTACCAACCGCAATTGCTGTAAATTGCCGTCGATATGCAAATCGGTTTGTAAGCGGGCAATATCGCGGCACAGAAACGCCATCTCTTTATGGGTTTCTAATTTTTTGCGCCACTTTTCGGCAACCGCATCCAGATTCTCATATATCCCTTCCAGACTCTGAAACTCGACCAGCAGCTGCGTGGCGCTTTTGGGTCCGATCCCCGCAACACCCGGTACCTTTGAACTGCTGATCCCCGCAAGCCCCCAGTAATCGGGCAACTGCTGCGGTTGAACGCCAAATTCTTTATCGATAAATGGCGCATCCAGCCAACGTTTCTGGAAGTAATCACGAATACGTAATGTCGGTGAAAGTAACTGACAGTAGCCTTTATCTGTCGAAACAATCGTTGCCTGATGCCCGGCCTGTGTCACTTTGACCGCCAGCGTGGCGGCTAAGTCATCGGCTTCGTTACCGCTGGCTGACCAGCACGGGACGCCGCGTTGCTCAAAGGCGGTGCGTAGTGCAGGCATCTCGTCGTGCAACTCTTCCGGCATTGGCGGTCGACCCGCTTTGTAATCTGGTAAACGCTGATGACGCCAGCCGCTACTGCGGTTTTCATCATCAAAAACGGCGACCGCGTGGGTTGGCTGGCTGTGCATAATGAGCTGATCGAGCGCGTGCTGGCAGGTTTCGACACAGGGCGAACCCTGAACGGCATGAACACGACGAATAAGATTCAGTGCATCGACAATAAGCAAATGAACAGCCACGATAACCCCCTTAAAGATCAGGCGATAAGGGTAACATTCGATGCCGGAACAGGCTATGGCTGGTTGAGAAAACGGGAAGAGGCCTCGCAAAACGAGGCCTCCGGGAGAGATTAATCGCAGGCAACGATCTTCATTGCCAGGCCACCGCGAGAGGTTTCGCGGTACTTGGCGTTCATATCTTTACCTGTTTCGTACATGGTCTCGATAACTTTATCGAGGCAGACGCGCGGCTCGCTGGTACGGCGCAGCGCCATACGCGCGGCGTTCACCGCTTTTACTGCCGCAATGGCGTTACGCTCGATGCACGGTACCTGCACCTGTCCAGCAACCGGGTCACACGTCAGACCGAGGTTATGCTCCATGGCGATTTCCGCCGCGATGCACACCTGCGCCGGGCTTGCGCCTAACAGTTCTGCCAGACCAGCTGCCGCCATAGAGCACGCCACGCCAACTTCACCCTGGCAACCCACTTCGGCACCAGAAATCGACGCGTTCATCTTATAAAGAGAACCAATGGCGCTGGCTACCAGCAGGTAACGAGCCAGTGAGTTAGCGTTCACTTCGCGGATAAACTTATCGTAGTACGCCAGCACAGCCGGGATAATCCCGCACGCACCGTTAGTCGGCGCAGTCACCACGCGACCGCCAGCAGCGTTCTCTTCGTTCACTGCCAGTGCAAACATGTTGATCCAGTCAACAACCGCCATCGGGTCAGTGGTGGTTTTATCCTGGCTGACCAGCATCCGGCGTAGTGCCGCAGCACGGCGTGGTACGCGCAGTTTGCCAGGCAACACGCCTTCGGTGGAAATACCGCGCTCAATACCGCCGCGCATGACTTCCCAGACGTTCGCCAGGTGCTGTTCCAGCTCTTCTTTGCTGTGCAGCGCCAGCTCGTTTTTCATCATCAGGCCAGAGAGTGACAGCCCGGTTTCCTGACAATGTTTTTGCAGATCGGCTGCTGAACTGTACGGATAAGGAACTTCAACCGGTGCGCTATCCTGCTGGCCAAAATGTTCTTCATCAACGATAAAGCCACCGCCGATAGAGTAGTAAGTCTGGCTGTAAACGACTTTATCGCCCGCCAGCGCGGTAATGCGCATACCGTTTTCATGCAGAGAAAGGTTGTCGGCATGGAAGTTCATGCACTGATCAACCGGGAACTCCACTTCATGCTGACCATTTGCCAGCATCAGGCGACCATGAGTATTCACATCCTGAATAAAACCAGGGATGGAATCGATATCCACGGTATCCGGCAGGTTACCCGCCAGGCCCATAATAATGGCGATATCAGTGTGGTGGCCTTTACCAGTCAGAGAGAGCGAGCCGTACACGTCAACCACCACGCGGGTCACGTCTTTAAGCAGGTTACGGGCAATCAGATCGTCGGTAAATTGTTTACCCGCTTTCATTGGTCCAACGGTATGAGAACTGGAAGGGCCAATGCCGATTTTGAAAATATCGAATACGCTAATCATAGGAAATACATCGCGTTAAAACGGAGGAAGCGCCGCCCGAAAGCGGCGCGAAAGGACTTAGCTGAACAGAGAGTAGAAGATTGCGGAGATTGCAATCAGACCCATCACGACAACGAATACGTTGCTGATGTGACCGCTGTACTTACGCATTGCCGGTACTTTCTGAATTGCGTACATCGGCATCAGGAACAGGATCATCGCGATGATTGGGCCGCCCAGGGTTTCAATCATACCCAGGATGCTCGGGTTCAGGGTGGCAACAATCCAGGTCGTTACCAGCATGAACAGCGCAGTGATACGGTTCAGCTTGTTGATTTCGATAGACTTACCTTTACCACGCAGAGATTTAATCACCATACCGTTGAAGCCTTCACGTGCGCCCAGGTAGTGGCCGAGGAAGGATTTGGTGATAGCGATAATCGCGATAATCGGTGCCATCCACGCGATAACCGGTGCGTTAAAGTGGTTAGCCAGGTAAGACAGAATCGAGATGTTCTGCTCTTTAGCCGCAGCCAGGTCTGCCGGAGTCAGGCTCAGTACGCAGCTGAAGACGAAGAACATTACGGTCAGCACCATCATGATGTGTGCGAATGCAAGGATCTTCGAGCATTTCTGTTCTGCCATATCGCCGTACTCTTCACGCTTCGCAACGGCGAAAGAAGAGATGATCGGAGAGTGGTTGAACGAGAACACCATTACTGGAATTGCCAGCCACAGGGTCATCCACAGACCGTTTCCGGTTGCCGATGCAGTGTCCAGAGACAGCGTTTCCAGTGCTGCGCCGTTCCACTGCGGGATCAGGTACAGAGCCAGCAGCATCAGTACGCCAACAAACGGGAATACCAGAATACTCATCGCTTTAACGATCATCTGCTCACCGAAGCGAACGATGGTCATCATACCCACGATCAGGATCAGCGACAGAATCGCACGCGGCGGTGGTGTCATACCCAGCTGGTGAGACATGAAGCTTTCAACTGTATTGGTGATTGCCACGCTATAAACCAGCAGGATCGGGTAGATAGCGAAGAAGTAGAGCAGGGTAATCAGTTTACCTGCGCCAATACCAAAGTGTTCTTCTACAACCTCGGTGATGTCTTCGCCTGGGTTTTTACCAGACAGTACGAAGCGAGTCAGGCCGCGGTGAGCAAAAAATGTCATCGGGAACGCAAGGATAGCCATGATGATCAGCGGGATCATACCGCCAACACCGGCATTGATTGGCAGGAACAGCACGCCCGCGCCGATTGCCGTGCCGTAAAGGCCCAGCATCCACATGGTGTCTGTCTTGCGCCAGGCACTACGAGAGTCTTTCGACGCAATCGTGCTGGTTTGAGTCGTTTCCATCTATTTCTCCTGGAGGAATGCAAATAATTCAGCTTTTAGCCAGTTCAGCCCGGGAAGGTGCCTGACCGTAAAAATGAAATCTGTCTATCGGCGATGGCTTAATCATTTACCGCCGTAATAATTTGAGGGCGGAAAGATACACACAAGTTATGTATCTATCAGTGATCTTGATCCCAAATACAATAATCTACTTGGAAGATAGATTATCCCAACGCTTTACTCTGTAAATCAAAAGTAAAAGAGAATTTAAGGGCAATATTTGCCCATTAAACGACATCTGACTTCTTCCGGGGCGCGCAATATATGTAGGTTGAACTGAAAAAATCAATACTTTTAGTTAATCATGGCGATAATTTCTTTTTCATAGCGATAAAATGTGGTTTATGAAAATAGGTAAACGTTTGCGTTACAACATAAATTGTATGACATATTAACTGTAATGATATTTATCGCGTGAGGGTGGTAAGAAACATTCATATAACAAATGAAATAAATTGATGGGTATGTGACCAAAAACGAGAAAACCCGGCAACAAACGTCACCGGGGGAGGGAGATTACGTGCAGATTTCGTAGCAAGGGATGTAGGCTGAGCCTGGCAACTTCATACGATGCTGGGCAACAAAACCCTGTAGCAGGTCATCCATACGACGCATAATCTCTTTATCGCCGTTGATTTTATAAGGACCAAACTCTTCAATGGCGCGAATACCGACTTCTTTTACGTTACCCGCCACAATACCGGAGAACGCACGGCGCAGGTCGGCAGCCAGCACTTCAACGGGTTGATCCGGGTAAAGCTTCAGATTAGCCATATTCTCGTGAGACGGCTCAAACGGCATTTGCAAATCTGGCGCAATGCGCATTGACCAGTTAAAGCTGTAGGCATCGCCTGTGTCGCGGCGATTTTCTTTCACCAGCGGCATCGATTTTTTCATCTGACGAGCGACTTCAGCGGCGTCATCAATGATGATGCGGTAATGGCGGCGCGCGTTTTCACCCAACGTATGCACGACAAACTCGTCCAGTACGCGGAAGTAGTCGGCGCTCTCTTTCGGGCCGGTGAGGATCAATGGTAAAACCTGATCTTTGTTGGCCGGGTTCATTAAAATTCCCAGCAAATACAGCAACTCTTCTGCCGTACCCACACCGCCAGGGAAGATAATGATACCGTGAGCGATACGGACAAACGCTTCCAGACGTTTTTCGATATCTGGCATGATGATCAATTCGTTGACCAGCGGGTTAGGCGGTTCAGCGGCGATAATCGACGGCTCTGTCATACCAATAAAACGACTGTCTTTGTAACGCTGCTGTGCGTGTCCGACCGCAGCGCCTTTCATCGGCGCTTCCATCGCTCCCGGACCACAGCCGGTGCAGATATTCAGCTCACGCAGGCCCAGCTGATTCCCGACGCGACGGGCATACAAATACTCGTTTTCGTTAATTGAGTGCCCGCCCCAGCAGACCACCATATTTGGCGCTTCACCGACATGCAGTGCGCGAGCGTTACGCAAGATGGAAAAGACCAGGTTAGTGATGTGGACGGAGTTGTCGAGATTCAGGTTGGGAAAACGAACGGTGTTATGGATTTGCCCGTAAACGAAGAGAATGTCACGCAGAACCGCGAACAAGTTGGCCTGCAAAGCGCGAATAATTCGCCCATCGACAAAAGCCTCTTCCGGGGGATTAATCAGTTCCAGCTTTACGCCGCGTTCACGGCGCAGGACGTTAATATCGAAATTTTCAAAACGAGACAGCAATTCTTTGCTGTTATCGGTCAAACTACCGGAGTTCAGTACGGCAAGTGAACAGTTGCGAAACAGTTGATAGAGGTCGCTGCTGGCGGTGCGTTTAAGCATATCCACTTCCAGCTGCGACAACATATCCATGGAGCCAAGCGGGCTAATATGTGTAATCAAGAAAAACTCCTTATGGGACGAATATCGTCATTCCCTTTGATTACAATAGCCCTGCCTGATGACCTTTCACAACCTTCTGCGTGAATCCAGCACGCAAAATTGAGAAAAAATTTATTGCCGAACCAGTCTTGTGGTCGATGGGACAAAATCGCTATTACTGCGCCACGGGTTAATGTCCAGACCGCCACGACGGGTATAACGTGCGTAAACGCTCAATTTCTCTGGCTGGCAGAAGCGTAACAGGTCATTAAAGATGCGTTCCACGCACTGTTCGTGGAACTCGTTGTGATGACGGAAAGAAACCAGGTAACGCAGCAGTTTTTCTCTGTCAATTTGGCGTCCACGATACTGAATTTGGATCGATCCCCAATCTGGTTGATGGGTGATCAGGCAATTTGATTTCAGCAGGTGGCTGACGAGCGTCTCTTCTACTACTTTTTCGCCACTGGTGGCATTCTCCAGATAGTCAGTAGTGAATTCATAGTTATCGATAGTGATATCCTGGTCATCAATGCAAGTGCCATTGAAATGACCTATCGGTTGGCCTTCCAGTTCATCAAGACGATATAACGCCACGCTAACCTTACCCTGAGCGCAAGTGCTTAAGTCGCGCTCCAGCGTCTGGCGCACCTCATCCCAGTTATTAAAACGCGTCTGGTTAAAACTGTTGAGATAGAGCTTAAAACTCTTCGACTCAATCAGATTTGCGCTGGTGTAATCAAGTTCAACATGACCGACGGCGACCTGCGGCAAACCTTTCGCATTCAGCCAGGAAAGTTCATATAGCGTCCAGATATCCGTACCGTGAAAAGGCAGGTTATCCGCTTTCAGACCCAGCGGATCGCGATTCAGACTACGCGGAACGCCTTGCAGTAGGCTGGCGTCATAGGTATCCCGGTAATCGGTTGATTTTCCAAGAGTCAGGCCCGCAAGTGCCTGATGGTTTGCATAAGAAGACATGTTTCACCGTCATAAACCAGATAAACTAAACGACAAGTGTATCTGGTTTAAGTGAAGAGAGAAATTAGTGGACGATTTGACCGCACAAGCCCTGAAAGATTTTACTGCATGTTACTGCGATGCGTGGCATGAAGAGCATAAAAGCTGGCCGTTGAGTGAGGAACTGTACGGCGTTCCTTCACCGTGCATTATTTCAACTACCGAAGATGCCGTATACTGGCAACCCCAGCCGTTTACCGGGGAACAAAATGTAAACGCGGTTGAACGCGCTTTTGATATTGTGATACAACCCACGATTCATACCTTTTATACGACTCAGTTTGCCGGGGATATGCACGCGCAGTTTGGCGATATCAAACTGACATTGCTGCAAACCTGGAGTGAAGACGATTTCCGTCGGGTGCAGGAAAATCTGATTGGTCATCTGGTGACTCAGAAAAGGCTAAAACTGCCGCCCACGCTATTTATCGCGACGCTGGAAGAAGAGTTAGAGGTCATCTCGGTGTGTAATCTCTCCGGTGAAGTGTGCAAAGAGACGCTGGGAACACGTAAACGGACGCATTTAGCCTCAAATCTTGCGGAATTCCTTAATCAACTTAAGCCTCTTCTGTAATCCAAATACCCCATCTGGTTGTGAGAGATCTCTTACAGACTCTGTAGGAGATCGCCAGGAAATAAGCGAATACTTAAAAAGATAAGAATCGTTATTTTCATTTAAAATCAATATATTGCTTGTCAATTCTTAACTTTCATATGAAATTTTCCTTAAGGCATTGTCTGTAAGCGCCTTGTAAGACTTCGCGAAAAAGACGATTCTATCTTCGTCGACAGGGAGTCAGACAACGAAGTGAACATCAGGATGATGACACTTCTGAAGGACACACCAGGATGGTGTTTCAGGGAAAGGCTTCTGGATGAAGCGAAGAGGATGACGCAGGACGCGTTAAAGGACACCTCCAGGATGGAGAATGAGAACCGGTCAGGATGATTCGGTGGGTCAGGAAGGCCAGGGACACTTCAGGATGAAGTATCACATCGGGGTGGTGTGAGCAGGAAGCAATAGTTCAGGATGAACGATTGGCCGCAAGGCCAGAGGAAAAGTTGTCAAGGATGAGCAGGGAGCAACAAAAGTAGCTGGAATGCTGCGAAACGAACCGGGAGCACTGTGAATACAGTGCTCCCTTTTTTTATTCCTGCTATCCTTCGCGGCAGTTTTTCTTATTGAGGTTGCTTTATGACCACTCATGACCGCGTTCGTCTCCAGCTGCAGGCGCTTGAAGCATTACTGCGTGAACATCAGCACTGGCAAAACGATGAACCCCAGCCGCATCAATTTAACAGTACCCAACCGTTCTTTATGGACACCATGGAACCACTGGAGTGGTTGCAGTGGGTGCTGATCCCGCGAATGCACGATTTGTTAGATAACAACCAGCCGTTACCGGGCGCTTTTGCCGTTGCACCCTATTATGAAATGGCGCTGGCGACGGACCACCCGCAACGCGCGCTTATTCTGGCTGAGCTGGAAAAACTGGATGCTCTTTTTGCGGATGATGCGAGCTAATGCTGGAAATACTCTATCAGGATGAATGGCTGGTTGCGGTAAATAAACCCTCCGGCTGGCTGGTTCACCGCAGCTGGCTGGATCGCGACGAGAAAGTAGTGGTCATGCAAACCGTGCGTGACCAGATAGGCCAGCATGTGTTTACTGCTCATCGTCTGGACCGACCCACTTCTGGTGTGTTGTTGATGGGATTATCCAGCGAGGCCGGACGGCTGCTGGCACAACAGTTTGAACAGCACCAAATCCAGAAACGTTACCATGCGATTGTGCGCGGCTGGTTGATGGAAGAAGCAGTTCTGGATTATCCACTGGTGGAAGAACTGGACAAAATCGCTGATAAATTTGCCCGCGAAGATAAAGGCCCACAGCCAGCAGTGACGCATTATCGCGGTCTGGCGACCGTAGAAATGCCGGTAGCGACCGGACGTTACCCGACCACGCGCTACGGCCTGGTGGAACTGGAGCCGAAAACTGGACGTAAGCACCAGCTCCGTCGCCATCTTGCCCATTTGCGCCACCCGATTATTGGCGACAGCAAACATGGTGATTTACGCCAGAATCGCAGCGGTGCTGAACATTTTGGCCTTCAGCGGTTAATGCTGCATGCCAGTCAGTTGTCATTGACGCATCCTTTTACTGGCGAGCCGCTGACTATTCACGCGGGCCTGGACGACACCTGGATGCAGGCGTTATCACAATTTGGCTGGCGGGGTCTGCTTCCTGAAAATGAAAGGGTTGAGTTCAGTGCGCCATCGGGTCAGGATGGAGAGATAAGTTCCTAATCCAGGGAGAAAACGGTATGGCGGAAATTGGTATTTTTGTCGGCACTATGTACGGAAATTCGCTGTTAGTGGCGGAAGAAGCGGAAGCAATTCTGACCGCGCAGGGCCACAAAGCAACGGTATTTGAAGATCCTGAATTAAGCGACTGGCTGCCCTATCAGGATAAGTATGTTCTGGTGGTTACGTCCACGACCGGGCAGGGCGACCTTCCTGATAGCATTGTGCCGCTCTTTCAGGGAATCAAAGATAGTCTGGGCTTCCAGCCGAATCTGCGTTATGGCGTGATTGCGCTCGGCGACAGTAGTTATGTGAATTTCTGCAATGGCGGCAAACAGTTCGATGCCTTGTTGCAGGAACAGAGCGCTCAGCGGGTTGGCGAAATGCTGTTGATTGACGCCAGTGAGAACCCGGAACCGGAAACGGAATCAAATCCGTGGGTCGAACATTGGGGCACGCTGTTGTCCTGATACGTTCAGCGAGCGGTAAATGCCGTTTTAGCGGTGCTGAATCGAATCTTTTCAGGCAAATGCCAGTAAAAACTGCTTCATAGCGCGGATTTTTACTGGCGTTTGCCTGGAGTCAAGCGATCCATTTCATACTCTTCTTTATTTCTTCGTTTTAACCCTTCCTTTCTTGTTCTTGTTTTCATTTCCGTGAAGTGGATTCCACCGTCCAGGGCTAATGCCAAAATCGGGCCTCATTGAACGCATTAATGTTGTGTTGTTGCACGGTGAGCCGCTATGGCGCGCTTTTTATACTGCTATTGCCAGATATAAACACGCGCCGTATTCGGCGAACGACCTATAAAAACGGCAAAAAACACCCTACGTCACCTCTGATTTCCTGGCGATGTCGCAGTCCAGAGTGAGCGTGGCTAACGCGAATTTTCAGGAGTGCAACAATGAGTTCTTTAAGTCAGGCTGCGAGCAGTGTGGAAAAACGCACAAATGCTCGTTACTGGATAGTGGTGATGTTGTTTATCGTCACATCCTTCAACTACGGCGACCGCGCTACGCTTTCTATTGCCGGTTCGGAAATGGCCAAAGATATCGGCCTTGATCCCGTGGGAATGGGCTATGTGTTCTCTGCTTTCTCATGGGCTTATGTTATCGGACAGATCCCTGGTGGTTGGTTGCTGGATCGTTTTGGTTCAAAACGCGTCTACTTCTGGTCGATCTTTATCTGGTCGATGTTTACCTTGCTGCAAGGCTTCGTCGATATTTTTAGTGGATTCGGCATTATCGTTGCCCTGTTTACGCTGCGCTTCCTGGTCGGGCTTGCTGAAGCGCCATCTTTCCCCGGCAACAGTCGCATTGTTGCGGCCTGGTTTCCGGCGCAGGAAAGGGGAACGGCGGTGTCGATTTTTAACTCCGCTCAATACTTCGCAACGGTGATCTTCGCGCCGATTATGGGCTGGCTGACGCATGAAGTGGGCTGGTCACACGTCTTCTTCTTTATGGGCGGTCTGGGCATTGTCATCAGCTTTATCTGGTTGAAAGTCATCCACGAGCCAAATCAACATCCGGGTGTAAATCAGAAAGAGCTGGAGTACATCGCCGCGGGTGGCGCGCTGATCAATATGGATCAGCAAAATACCAAAGTTAAAGTGCCGTTCAGCGTGAAGTGGGGGCAGATCAAACAGCTGCTCGGGTCACGGATGATGATCGGCGTTTATATCGGTCAGTACTGTATCAACGCCCTGACTTACTTTTTCATTACCTGGTTTCCGGTTTATCTGGTGCAGGCGCGTGGGATGTCGATTCTGAAAGCGGGCTTTGTGGCTTCCGTTCCGGCGG
Source organism: Escherichia sp. WS547 (assembly GCF_046486065.1). NCBI lineage: Bacteria > Pseudomonadati > Pseudomonadota > Gammaproteobacteria > Enterobacterales > Enterobacteriaceae > Escherichia > Escherichia sp. WS547. Next base: position 184,332 of record NZ_JBJQMA010000004.1, read on the forward strand.
TTTGCGGTTTTATCGGCGGTGTGCTGGGTGGGATTATTTCCGACTGGCTGATGCGCCGCACGGGATCGCTGAACATTGCGCGTAAAACACCGATCGTAATGGGCATGTTGCTGTCGATGGTGATGGTGTTCTGCAACTACGTCAACGTTGAGTGGATGATCATCGGTTTTATGGCGCTGGCCTTCTTCGGTAAGGGCATCGGGGCGCTGGGTTGGGCAGTAATGGCAGATACCGCGCCAAAAGAGATCAGCGGTCTTTCCGGTGGCCTGTTCAACATGTTCGGTAACATTTCTGGCATCGTCACGCCAATCGCAATTGGTTATATCGTTGGCACGACTGGCTCGTTTAATGGGGCGCTGATTTATGTTGGTGTTCATGCCTTAATCGCGGTGCTGAGCTACCTGGTGCTGGTGGGCGATATCAAGCGTATCGAGCTGAAACCTGTCGCGGGGCAATAAGATGACGACACAATCCAGTCCTGTTATTACTGATATGAAAGTCATTCCGGTGGCCGGGCATGACAGCATGTTGCTTAATATTGGTGGTGCACATAACGCATATTTCACCCGCAATATCGTGGTACTCACCGATAATGCCGGACATTCCGGCATTGGTGAAGCGCCAGGCGGAGAGGTGATTTATCAAACACTGGTCGATGCTATTCCGATGGTGTTGGGCCAGGAGATCGCACGACTGAATAAAGTGGTTCAGCAGGTGCATAAAGGTAATCAGGCAGCCGATTTTGATACCTTCGGCAAAGGTGCCTGGACTTTTGAATTGCGCGTTAATGCCGTGGCGGCGCTGGAAGCCGCCTTGCTTGACCTGCTAGGTAAGGCGCTGAATGTTCCGGTCTGCGAACTGTTAGGGCCAGGCAAGCAACGCGATGCTATTACCGTCCTCGGTTATCTGTTTTATATCGGTGATCGGACCAAAACCGATCTTCCTTATCTGGAAAATACGCCGGGCAACCATGAGTGGTATCAATTGCGGCATCAGAAAGCGATGAACAGCGAAGCCGTTGTGCGTCTGGCGGAAGCTTCACAGGATCGCTATGGCTTTAAAGATTTCAAACTTAAGGGCGGCGTGTTACCTGGCGAGCAAGAAATCGACACTGTTCGTGCATTGAAGAAACGCTTCCCGGATGCGCGGATTACCGTTGATCCCAACGGAGCATGGCTGCTTGATGAAGCTATTTCTCTGTGCAAAGGGCTGAATGATGTTCTCACCTATGCCGAAGATCCATGTGGCGCAGAACAGGGTTTCTCCGGACGTGAAGTGATGGCGGAGTTTCGACGGGCGACCGGCTTGCCCGTCGCGACTAACATGATCGCCACCAACTGGCGCGAAATGGGCCATGCGGTGATGCTCAATGCGGTAGATATTCCACTTGCCGATCCGCACTTCTGGACGCTTTCCGGTGCAGTCCGCGTGTCGCAGCTTTGCGACGACTGGGGGCTGACCTGGGGCTGCCATTCCAATAACCACTTTGATATCTCTCTGGCGATGTTTACCCATGTGGGTGCGGCGGCACCGGGTAATCCTACCGCTATCGATACCCACTGGATTTGGCAGGAGGGCGATTGTCGCCTGACCAAAAATCCGCTGGAGATTAAAAACGGAAAAATTGCCGTTCCTGATGCGCCCGGTCTGGGCGTGGAACTGGACTGGGAGCAGGTACAAAAGGCGCATGAGGCCTATAAACGTCTGCCTGGCGGTGCGCGTAACGACGCGGGCCCGATGCAGTACCTGATCCCCGGCTGGACCTTTGACCGTAAACGTCCCGTTTTCGGCCGTCATTGATTTTGAAAAAGGACATAAATATGAGTTCTCAATTTACGACGCCTGTTGTTACTGAAATGCAGGTCATCCCGGTGGCGGGCCATGACAGTATGCTGATGAATCTGAGTGGTGCACACGCACCGTTCTTCACGCGTAATATTGTGATTATCAAAGATAATTCTGGTCACACTGGCGTAGGGGAAATTCCCGGCGGCGAGAAAATCCGTAAAACGCTGGAAGATGCGATTCCGCTGGTGGTGGGTAAAACGCTGGGTGAATACAAAAACGTTCTGACGCTGGTGCGTAATACATTTGCCGATCGTGATGCCGGTGGGCGCGGTTTGCAGACATTTGACCTGCGGACCACTATTCATGTAGTTACCGGGATAGAAGCGGCAATGCTGGATCTGCTGGGGCAGCATCTGGGGGTTAACGTGGCATCGCTGCTGGGCGATGGTCAACAGCGTAGCGAAGTCGAAATGCTCGGTTATCTGTTCTTCGTCGGTAATCGCAAAGCCACACCGCTGCCGTATCAAAGCCAGCCGGATGATAAATGTGACTGGTATCGCCTGCGTCACGAAGAAGCGATGACGCCGGATGCGGTGGTGCGCCTGGCGGAAGCGGCATATGAAAAATATGGCTTCAACGATTTCAAACTGAAGGGCGGTGTACTGGCCGGGGAAGAAGAAGCAGAATCTATTGTGGCACTGGCGCAACGCTTCCCACAGGCGCGTATTACCCTCGATCCTAACGGTGCCTGGTCGCTGAACGAAGCGATTAAAATCGGTAAATACCTGAAAGGTTCGCTGGCTTATGCAGAAGATCCGTGTGGTGCGGAGCAAGGTTTCTCCGGGCGTGAAGTGATGGCGGAGTTCCGTCGCGCGACTGGCCTGCCGACCGCAACCAATATGATCGCCACCGACTGGCGGCAGATGGGCCATACGCTCTCGTTACAATCCGTTGATATCCCGCTGGCGGATCCGCATTTCTGGACGATGCAAGGTTCGGTACGTGTGGCGCAAATGTGCCATGAATTTGGCCTGACCTGGGGTTCACACTCTAACAACCACTTCGATATTTCCCTGGCGATGTTTACCCATGTAGCCGCTGCTGCACCGGGTAAAATTACTGCTATTGATACGCACTGGATCTGGCAGGAAGGCAATCAGCGTCTGACCAAAGAACCGTTTGAGATCAAAGGCGGGCTGGTACAGGTGCCGCAAAAACCAGGATTGGGCGTAGAAATCGATATGGATCAGGTGATGAAAGCCCACGAGCTGTATCAGAAACACGGGCTTGGTGCGCGAGACGATGCGATGGGAATGCAGTATCTGATTCCTGGCTGGACGTTTGATAACAAGCGCCCGTGCATGGTGCGTTAAGACAGAAAACCAAAACCGGCTCTTTCAGGAGCCGGTTTGAGACTGATACCAAACGCAAAATTGCCTGTTGCGCTACGTATCAGGCCAACATACTTTTTAATTTATTGAATTTAATTGGTTTTGTAGGCCGGATAAGGCGTTAACGCCGCATCCGGCATAAACACAGGCACCTTGTCACCAATCTGAAACCAGCGTCATAAAAAGCCGATTGCTACTCGACAAGACGTCCGTTACCCGAGAATTTTGCTGGCTTCGCGCGCTACATTATCCATCTCGTCTAACAGCTCCAGCAGCTCCGGCTCCAAATCTTCTTCTTTAGTACCGCTACGTAGCTGTTGTTCGATCAGTTGGCAGAGATTCTTCATACGCGGCACACCGCTATAGCCGCAACTGCCATGCAGTTTATGAATCAAATCAACCAGGCCTTCCGGGTTTTCTCCAACCAGCTGTTCCTCAACTTTGTTGCGAACTTCAGGCAGGAAATCGAGTAACATTTGCAGCATATCGCGCGCTAAATCGGTTTTTCCTGCTGCCTGGCGTAGTGCCAGTTGCCAGTCGAGGGTCGCATTCGGGTTCACCACAATTTCGTTGACTTCGGGCGTCACGACGCGAGAGGAAATACCGCTGCCAGGCTTGTAGCGCAACAGCAAATTATGCAATCGTTCTTCTTCAATCGGTTTCGCCAGATAATCGCTCATCCCTGCGCCAAGCAGCTTCTCTTTTTGCCCGGCCATTGCATGCGCCGTTACCGCGATAACCGGCGTTTGTTGCTGATGGGGGAGCTGGTGGATGAGTTCGCAGGCCCGAATACCGTCCATGTCCGGCATTTGAATATCCATTAAGATCAAATCGAACGGCATCTGTTTCGCCCGTTCAACCGCCTGATGCCCGCTATCGCAAAGTTCCACATGTTGCACCATATCTTCCAGCAATGCGCCGATAAGTTTCAGGTTAGCGGGGTTGTCATCAACCGCCATGACTGTCATTGCCAGCTTACTTTCATCGGTTACAGGCAAAAGCGTGTTTTGTTTGTGATGACAAAATTCCGTCAGGGCAGGTAACAGGCGCGTAGGTGTTAATGGTTTCAGCAGACACGCGCCGATACCATCTTGCTTAAGTTTTTCAGCATTGACTTGTGCATGGCAAGGAAGTGCCAGCATGAGAAAATCGGTCATCGATACTGCTTTCGCTAATCGCTCATGTTGCATTGTTAGCGGCTCGCGGAAGGTCACCGCGATGCCTAACAACATCATGTCGTAATGCGCGGGAGGCAGCGCGGAGAACGTTGGGCTATAAACCACTTCCAGCGGCGTTTCACTTAAAATATCCAGCGTGCATTGCGCTGCTGCGGAGTTTGGTTCGACATAGGCCAGGCGCTTGCCGGCGAGGCACTGGGTGGATGGCCCTTCGATAATAATGTTCGGATTCAGATCGAGATTAATGTGGAACCAGAAAGTTGAACCGCGATTCGGCTGGCTATGGAACGAAATATCGCCGCCCATTTCATTAACCAGTTTTTGTGTAATCACCAGCCCCAGCCCGGTACCACCATGACGGCGGGAAATACTGGCATCAGCCTGTCGGAAGGCCTGGAATAAGCGCGATTGATCGCGTTCAGGAATACCAATGCCGGTATCCCGAATCTGCACTTCAATCTGCACTTTGGTATTACTCAGCGCACGTTTTTCTACCAGAATATCAATGTTGCCATTCTCGGTGAATTTAATTGCATTCCCCACCAGGTTAGTGATGATTTGCTGTAATCGCAGTGGGTCGCCGATCACGTTATCGGGCACGTCGCTCTTAATATTGAGCGTCAGTTCCAACCCTTTATCGTGAGAAGAATGTGCCAGCAGGGTAACGACTTCATCCAGCGTGCTGCGTAGTGGGAATGGAATACTTTCCAGAATCAGCTTACCTGCTTCCAGTTTCGAGAAGTCGAGAACATCATTAATAATTGCCAGCAAATTATTTGCCGAACGTTCAATCGTATTCAGGTGATCGCGCTGCGTTGGTGTTAATTCTGTTTTCAGCGTCAGGCGGGTAAAGCCAATAACACCATTCAGTGGTGTACGCAGCTCGTGTGACATATTTGCCAGAAACTCGGATTTAATACGCGCCGCTTCCTGGGCGCGCTTTTTCGCCAGATCCAACTCAACGTTCTGAATTTCCATCTGCTCCAGCGTTTCACGCAGATCGGACGTCGCCTGGTCGATATTGTGCTGCATCTCTTCGTGATAAGCAGCCAGCGACATTGCCATCGAGTTGATACCGTTTTTCAGCATATCCAGCTCGCCGAGCATAAATCCTTCCACCCGGCTGTCGAGTTGCCCGCGACGGATGCGGTCGACGGTATTCACCATGTTGCGAATCGGACCGGTTACATCGCGCATTAAGCGCCAGCCAAAAATAAGCGCAATACCGATACAAAACAGCATCATCACGCTGGAAATAAAGATCTCTTTATATTGCTGCAAGCGAACCGATTTAAGATCCAGCTCCAGCGCAATATATCCCAGCATATTTTGACTATTTTTGGCATCGCTACTGGGCGATTCGTCGGGGGAGTAACTCTCAGAAATAATCGGCGTGCGGAGGATCATAATATCGCCGTCACGAGTGACAGTGAGCTGGCGAGGAAACGGCACGTTGCTGCCGAGCTGCATTGATGAAGGATCAAGATGAAAATTGGAGGTGACAAAGAGTCGGTTATTTTCATCATAAACCGAAATCGCGCGAACAATATCGGAATGGCGACGATGCAGTACGCTTATTAACTGACCGATAGATTCGCGATTTTGCAGGCTCATGCCATATTCAGTAGAAACTGCAAGCGGCTCAATAATGCTGGCTCCGGCATCTTCCAGTTGACGCTGCAAGTCGTTATAGCGATGCACAACGAAAAAGATACTCAGCAATAAACCAATAAGGACGGTCGGTGCCAGGATCAGAATCATCATGCGTGCGCGCAGGCTGTAGTTGGTCATGGAGTTCCGTTATGGGACAATTAAGGTCACACTGTTAAATTGAGAAAGTCTCGCCAATGGCGCAATTCTACTCTGCAAAACGACGCACGACGACGCGTCAGATCATAACTGTTTCAGTCAACGACCTCGACTCTTTTGGTCAGGGCGTGGCGCGACATAACGGCAAAGCGTTATTTATTCCTGGATTACTGCCACAGGAAAACGCGGAAGTTACTGTTACTGAAGATAAAAAACAGTACGCTCGCGCTAAAGTCGTGCGCCGGTTAAGCGATAACCCGGAACGCGAAACGCCACGCTGCCCTCATTTTGGCGTATGCGGCGGCTGTCAGCAACAACACGCCAGCGTGGATTTACAGCAGCGAAGCAAAAGTGCGGCACTCGCCCGATTAATGAAACACGAAGTCTCTGAAGTGATCGCCGATGTTCCCTGGGGCTATCGCCGTCGCGCGCGTTTAAGTTTGAACTACTTACCGAAAACACAGCAACTTCAGATGGGGTTTCGCAAAGCGGGCTCCAGTGACATTGTCGACGTTAAACAATGCCCCATTTTAGTGCCCCAACTTGAAGCATTGCTGCCCAAAGTCAGGGCATGCCTGGACAGCTTACAAGCTATGCGCCATCTTGGTCATGTTGAACTGGTACAGGCAACCAGCGGCACGCTGATGATTTTGCGCCATACCGCACCGCTAAGTTCGGCTGATCGCGAAAAACTGGAACGCTTTTCGCATTCTGAAGGCCTGGATCTGTATCTCGCCCCCGATAGTGAGATACTCGAAACCGTCGCTGGTGAGATGCCCTGGTATGACTCAAACGGGTTGCGCTTAACTTTTAGCCCGCGCGATTTTATTCAGGTCAATGCGGGTGTGAACCAAAAAATGGTAGCGCGTGCGTTGGAATGGCTGGATGTGCAACCTGAAGATCGCGTACTGGATCTGTTCTGCGGTATGGGCAACTTTACACTGCCATTGGCGACACAAGCTGCCAGTGTGGTGGGTGTAGAAGGCGTTCCGGCGCTGGTGGAAAAAGGCCAGCAGAATGCGCGTCTTAATGGCTTACACAATGTGACGTTTTATCACGAAAATCTTGAAGAAGATGTCACAAAGCAGCCGTGGGCGAAAAACGGCTTCGATAAAGTGTTGCTGGACCCGGCGCGAGCAGGTGCCGCAGGTGTTATGCAGCAAATTATAAAACTGGAACCTATTCGTATAGTTTATGTATCCTGTAACCCTGCAACGCTGGCTCGGGATAGCGAAGCGTTATTAAAAGCAGGATATACCATTGCGCGACTGGCGATGCTGGATATGTTCCCACACACGGGACATCTGGAATCGATGGTACTTTTCTCGCGCGTTAAATAGTTACGATTTGCCGATTTCGGCAGGTCTGGTCCCTAAAGGAGAGGACGATGGTTGCGGTAAGAAGTGCACATATCAATAAGGCTGGTGAATTTGATCCGGAAAAATGGATCGCAAGTCTGGGTATTACCAGCCAGAAGTCGTGTGAGTGCTTAGCCGAAACCTGGGCGTATTGTCTGCAACAGACGCAGGGACATCCGGATGCCAGTCTGTTATTGTGGCGTGGTGTTGAGATGGTGGAGATCCTCTCGACATTAAGTATGGACATTGACACGCTGCGGGCGGCGCTGCTGTTCCCTCTGGCGGATGCCAACGTAGTCAGCGAAGATGTGCTGCGTGAGTGCGTCGGTAAGTCGGTCGTTAACCTTATTCACGGCGTGCGTGATATGGCGGCGATCCGCCAGCTGAAAGCGACGCATACCGATTCTGTTTCCTCCGAACAGGTCGATAACGTTCGCCGGATGTTATTGGCGATGGTCGATGATTTTCGCTGCGTGGTCATTAAACTGGCAGAGCGTATTGCTCATCTGCGCGAAGTAAAAGACGCGCCGGAAGATGAACGCGTACTGGCGGCAAAAGAGTGCACCAATATCTACGCGCCGTTGGCGAACCGTCTTGGGATTGGACAACTGAAATGGGAGCTGGAAGATTACTGCTTCCGTTATCTCCACCCGACCGAATACAAACGCATCGCAAAACTGTTGCATGAACGCCGTCTCGACCGCGAACACTATATCGAAGAGTTTGTCGGTCATCTGCGCGCTGAGATGAAAGCTGAAGGCGTTAAAGCTGAAGTGTATGGTCGTCCGAAACACATCTACAGCATCTGGCGCAAAATGCAGAAAAAGAACCTCGCCTTCGATGAGCTGTTTGATGTGCGTGCGGTACGTATTGTCGCCGAGCGTTTACAGGATTGTTATGCCGCACTGGGGATAGTGCACACTCACTATCGCCACCTGCCGGATGAGTTTGACGATTACGTCGCTAACCCGAAACCAAACGGTTATCAGTCTATTCATACCGTGGTTCTGGGACCAGGTGGCAAAACCGTAGAGATCCAAATCCGCACCAAACAGATGCATGAAGATGCAGAGTTGGGTGTTGCTGCGCACTGGAAATATAAAGAAGGCGCGGCAGCTGGCGGCGCACGTTCGGGACATGAAGACCGAATTGCCTGGCTGCGTAAACTGATTGCGTGGCAGGAAGAGATGGCTGATTCCGGCGAAATGCTCGACGAAGTACGCAGCCAGGTCTTTGACGACCGGGTGTACGTCTTTACGCCGAAAGGTGACGTCGTTGATTTGCCTGCGGGATCAACACCGCTGGACTTCGCTTACCACATCCACAGTGATGTCGGACACCGCTGCATCGGGGCAAAAATTGGCGGGCGCATTGTGCCGTTCACCTACCAGCTGCAGATGGGCGACCAGATTGAAATTATCACCCAGAAACAGCCGAACCCCAGCCGTGACTGGTTAAACCCAAACCTCGGTTACGTCACAACCAGCCGTGGGCGTTCGAAAATTCACGCCTGGTTCCGTAAACAGGACCGTGACAAAAACATTCTGGCTGGGCGGCAAATCCTTGACGACGAGCTGGAACATCTGGGGATCAGCCTGAAAGAAGCAGAAAAACATCTGCTGCCGCGTTACAACTTCAATGATGTCGACGAGTTGCTGGCGGCAATTGGTGGCGGGGATATCCGTCTCAATCAGATGGTGAACTTCCTGCAATCGCAATTTAATAAGCCGAGTGCCGAAGAGCAGGATGCCGCCGCGCTGAAGCAACTTCAGCAAAAAAGCTATACGCCGCAAAACCGCAGTAAAGATAACGGTCGTGTGGTGGTAGAAGGTGTCGGCAACCTGATGCACCACATCGCGCGCTGCTGTCAGCCGATTCCTGGAGATGAGATTGTCGGCTTCATTACCCAGGGACGCGGTATTTCAGTACACCGCGCCGATTGCGAACAACTGGCGGAACTGCGCTCCCATGCGCCAGAACGCATTGTTGACGCGGTATGGGGTGAGAGCTACTCCGCCGGATATTCGCTGGTGGTCCGGGTGATGGCCAATGATCGCAGTGGATTATTGCGTGATATCACGACCATTCTTGCCAACGAGAAGGTGAACGTGCTTGGCGTTGCCAGCCGTAGCGACACTAAACAGCAACTGGCGACTATCGACATGACCATTGAGATTTACAATCTGCAAGTGCTGGGCCGCGTGCTGGGTAAACTCAATCAGGTGCCAGACGTTATCGACGCGCGTCGGTTGCACGGGAGTTAGGCCGAAATTAGCTCGTATCTACAATGTAGATTGATATATACTGTATCTACATATGATAGCGGTTTGAGGAAAGGGTTATGATCCACAGTAGCGTAAAGCGTTGGGGAAATTCACCGGCGGTGCGGATCCCGGCTACGTTAATGCAGGCGCTCAATCTGAATATTGATGATGAAGTGAAGATTGACCTGGTGGATGGCAAATTAATTATTGAGCCAGTGCGTAAAGAGCCCGTATTTACGCTTGCTGAACTGGTCAACGACATCACGCCGGAAAACCTCCACGAGAATATCGACTGGGGAGAGCCGAAAGATAAGGAAGTCTGGTAATGGTAAGCCGATACGTACCCGATATGGGCGATCTGATTTGGGTTGATTTTGACCCGACAAAAGGTAGCGAGCAAGCCGGACATCGTCCGGCTGTTGTCCTGAGTCCGTTCATGTACAACAACAAAACAGGTATGTGTCTGTGTGTTCCTTGTACAACGCAATCAAAAGGATATCCGTTCGAAGTTGTTTTATCCGGTCAGGAACGTGATGGCGTAGCGTTAGCTGATCAGGTAAAAAGTATCGCCTGGCGGGCAAGAGGAGCAACGAAGAAAGGAACGGTTGCCCCAGAGGAATTACAGCTCATTAAAGCCAAAATTAACGTGCTGATTGGGTAGGTGTTACTAACTCACTTCTATTCTGGTCACAGGTTTCCACCTGACGGACCCGCAATTTTCAGGACATTCTAATGAATCAAATCGACCGTTTGCTCACCATCATGCAGCGCCTGCGCGATCCGGAAAACGGCTGCCCGTGGGATAAAGAGCAGACATTTGCCACCATTGCGCCTTACACCCTTGAAGAAACCTACGAGGTGCTGGACGCCATCGCCCGTGAAGATTTTGACGATCTTCGCGGTGAACTGGGCGATCTGCTGTTCCAGGTGGTGTTTTACGCACAAATGGCTCAGGAAGAAGGGCGCTTTGACTTTAATGATATATGCGCCGCGATCAGCGATAAATTAGAACGTCGCCATCCGCATGTTTTTGCTGACAGTTCTGCCGAAAACAGTAGTGAAGTGCTTGCCCGTTGGGAGCAAATCAAAACCGAAGAGCGCGCGCAGAAAGCGCAGCATTCGGCGCTGGACGATATTCCTCGTAGTTTACCGGCTTTAATGCGTGCGCAAAAAATCCAGAAACGTTGCGCCAACGTTGGTTTTGACTGGACGACGCTTGGTCCGGTAGTCGATAAAGTCTACGAAGAGATCGACGAGGTGATGTACGAGGCACGGCAGGCTGTTATCGACCAGGCTAAACTGGAGGAGGAAATGGGCGACCTGCTGTTTGCCACGGTCAATCTGGCTCGTCATTTAGGGACAAAAGCGGAAATCGCATTGCAAAAAGCGAACGAAAAATTCGAGCGTCGTTTTCGCGAAGTGGAGCGTATTGTTGCCGCGCGTGGACTGGAAATGACAGGTGTTGACCTCGAAACAATGGAAGAAGTCTGGCAACAGGTAAAACGGCAGGAAATTGATCTCTAAGGGAATTACGTGGTCAAGCGCGATTTGTGTCATTTTTTAAATGACAAGCGCTTGATTTGCGTCAAAAACATTTACCCCAAAGGGGCTATTTTCTCACTCCTGATTTCAATAGTGCGCTGGCGAAGAGGAGGGATAATGAAAGTTTGTGGCACAGGTCATGTTCGGGTATACTGCTTTCCCGTCCTGGTTATTCCATCGTCTTTTCAACCTAACTTCTCAGGTTCAGCATGACAACGAACTATATTTTTGTGACCGGCGGGGTCGTATCCTCTCTGGGTAAAGGCATTGCCGCAGCCTCCCTCGCAGCCATTCTTGAAGCCCGTGGCCTCAATGTGACCATCATGAAACTGGATCCGTACATCAACGTCGATCCAGGTACTATGAGCCCAATCCAACACGGGGAAGTGTTCGTTACCGAAGACGGCGCTGAAACCGACCTGGACCTGGGGCACTACGAGCGTTTCATTCGTACCAAAATGAGCCGCCGCAACAACTTCACCACGGGTCGTATCTACTCTGACGTTCTGCGTAAAGAACGCCGCGGTGACTACCTCGGCGCAACCGTACAGGTTATTCCGCACATCACTAACGCTATCAAAGAGCGCGTGCTGGAAGGCGGCGAAGGTCATGACGTGGTACTGGTCGAAATCGGCGGTACAGTAGGTGATATCGAATCCCTGCCGTTCCTCGAAGCGATTCGCCAGATGGCTGTTGAAATTGGCCGTGAGCACACCCTGTTTATGCACCTGACGCTGGTGCCGTACATGGCAGCGTCTGGTGAAGTCAAAACCAAACCGACTCAGCACTCTGTAAAAGAGCTGCTCTCCATCGGTATCCAGCCTGACATCCTGATTTGTCGTTCAGATCGCGCCGTTCCGGCGAACGAACGTGCGAAGATTGCATTGTTCTGTAATGTTCCGGAAAAAGCGGTTATTTCTCTGAAAGACGTCGATTCCATCTATAAAATTCCGGGCCTGTTGAAATCGCAGGGGCTGGACGATTATATTTGTAAACGATTCAGCTTAAACTGCCCGGAAGCGAATCTGTCCGAATGGGAACAGGTTATCTTCGAAGAAGCGAATCCGGTAAGTGAAGTCACCATTGGTATGGTCGGCAAGTACATTGAACTGCCGGACGCTTACAAATCCGTGATCGAAGCACTGAAACACGGTGGGCTGAAGAATCGTGTCAGCGTCAACATCAAACTGATCGATTCACAAGATGTTGAAACGCGCGGCGTTGAAATTCTTAAAGGTCTGGACGCAATCCTCGTACCTGGCGGTTTCGGCTATCGTGGCGTAGAAGGCATGATTACGACCGCGCGTTTTGCGCGTGAGAACAATATTCCTTATCTGGGCATTTGCCTGGGTATGCAGGTGGCGTTAATTGATTACGCTCGCCATGTTGCCAACATGGAGAACGCCAACTCTACGGAATTTGTGCCAGACTGTAAGTACCCGGTTGTGGCGCTGATTACCGAGTGGCGCGATGAAAACGGCAACGTTGAAGTTCGTAGCGAGAAGAGCGATCTCGGCGGTACCATGCGTCTCGGCGCACAGCAGTGCCAGTTGGTTGACGATAGCTTGGTTCGCCAGCTGTACAATGCGCCGACAATTGTTGAGCGTCATCGTCACCGTTACGAAGTCAACAACATGCTGTTGAAACAGATTGAAGATGCAGGTCTGCGCGTTGCGGGCCGTTCCGGGGATGATCAGTTGGTCGAGATCATCGAAGTTCCGAATCACCCGTGGTTCGTGGCTTGCCAGTTCCATCCGGAGTTTACTTCTACTCCACGTGATGGTCACCCGCTGTTTGCAGGCTTTGTGAAAGCCGCCAGCGAGTTCCAGAAGCGTCAGGCGAAGTAAGAAAAAAGTTAGAACGGCAACGCGTACCCTGGGTACGCGTTGTTTGTCTGGAGTTTCAGTTTAACTAGTGACTTGAGGAAAACCTAATGTCCAAAATCGTAAAAATCATCGGTCGTGAAATCATCGACTCCCGTGGTAACCCGACTGTTGAAGCCGAAGTACATCTGGAGGGTGGTTTCGTCGGTATGGCAGCTGCTCCGTCAGGTGCTTCTACTGGTTCCCGTGAAGCTCTGGAACTGCGCGATGGCGACAAATCCCGTTTCCTGGGTAAAGGCGTAACCAAAGCTGTTGCTGCGGTAAACGGCCCGATCGCTCAGGCACTGATTGGCAAAGATGCCAAAGATCAGGCTGGCATTGACAAGATCATGATCGACCTGGACGGCACCGAAAACAAATCCAAATTCGGCGCGAACGCAATCCTGGCTGTATCTCTGGCTAACGCCAAAGCTGCTGCTGCCGCTAAAGGCATGCCGCTGTACGAGCACATCGCTGAACTGAACGGCACTCCGGGCAAATACTCCATGCCGGTTCCGATGATGAACATCATCAACGGTGGTGAGCACGCTGACAACAACGTTGATATCCAGGAATTCATGATTCAGCCGGTTGGCGCGAAAACTGTGAAAGAAGCCATCCGCATGGGTTCTGAAGTTTTCCATCACCTGGCAAAAGTTCTGAAAGCGAAAGGCATGAACACTGCTGTTGGTGACGAAGGTGGCTATGCGCCGAACCTGGGTTCCAACGCTGAAGCTCTGGCTGTTATCGCTGAAGCTGTTAAAGCTGCTGGTTATGAACTGGGCAAAGACATCACTCTGGCGATGGACTGCGCAGCTTCTGAATTCTACAAAGACGGTAAATACGTTCTGGCTGGCGAAGGCAACAAAGCATTCACCTCTGAAGAATTCACTCACTTCCTGGAAGAACTGACCAAACAGTATCCGATCGTATCTATCGAAGACGGTCTGGACGAATCTGACTGGGACGGTTTCGCATACCAGACCAAAGTTCTGGGCGACAAAATCCAGCTGGTTGGTGACGACCTGTTCGTAACCAACACCAAGATCCTGAAAGAAGGTATCGAAAAAGGTATCGCTAACTCCATCCTGATCAAATTCAACCAGATCGGTTCTCTGACCGAAACTCTGGCTGCAATCAAGATGGCGAAAGATGCTGGCTACACTGCAGTTATCTCTCACCGTTCTGGCGAAACTGAAGATGCTACCATCGCTGACCTGGCTGTTGGTACTGCTGCAGGCCAGATCAAAACTGGTTCTATGAGCCGTTCTGACCGTGTTGCTAAATACAACCAGCTGATTCGTATCGAAGAAGCTCTGGGCGAAAAAGCACCGTACAACGGTCGTAAAGAGATCAAAGGCCAGGCATAAGTCTGACTTTATCTGATTTGATAATGCCAGCCTTCGGGCTGGCATTTTTTATGGTGGAGTTACCAGCGACCGGATGCGCCGCCACCGCCAGAAGAACCGCCACCACCGCTGAAGCCGCCGCTATCTGAGCCTCCAGCGGAACCGCTGTTGTCTGAATGATAACTTCTACCAGATGCTCTTTTCTGAAGTACACATAAACAGGTAAAGACCATAATGGTGGTGAAAGTAAAAAAGAAGAAAAATACAGCAATGGAAAAAGTTTTATCGGAGAACAGGAATAAATCTAAAAGATAGATTGCTGAAATACAGACACTGCTTTTACATGCGCGACAAAAATTACTGCCTTGATGAAAAAACCAGAAAGGGAAGAACATCACTGCAAATACCCAAAAAATAGCAAAGTAATAATGATCACTGGAAGACGCTGATTCAATTTCTGAAGGATTAGCCGGATATTGGTGTTGTGAAGTGAGTTGGTTATTCAAAGCGTTTATAGCTAGCTCTAATCCCTGAGCTAATTTTTGTTGTTTAAATGCGGGTATCATGTTGCTACGGATGATATCTCCAGCCAGAGCATCGGTTACCTTTTCTTCCAGCCCATAACCTACCTGGATGCGGACAGTACGATCCGACCAGGCAACAATGATCAGTATCCCATCATTACGTTTGGCATCTCCTAAACGCCAATTGTCAAAAACCCGTGTAGCATATTTTTCAATTGTCTCGTCTTTGGTTGTGGGAACAATTAATACAGCAATTTGCACTTGGGTATTATTGAAAATAGATTCTAACTTGTACGTCAGTTCTTTCTTTTCTTGTGAGTTTAAGCTACTCGTAAGATCCGTAACTTGTTGCTGTAATGATGGGACAATAGTTGGTTGGGCTGCAATAAAGGAACACACGAATGTGAATATTAGTATGAAATAGCGCATTATAAATGTCCCATTAAAGCTGGATAAATAAATTGACGGCGGCATCGGTAATTTGAGATTCGTTATAATTAAAAACGAACACAGAAAAAATAAGTATAATTTTGGTGAATGTTTTTGACATGATTAAATCCCTTTACTTTATTTATTTCTGACATAATACGTTACTCCCTTTTATTATTAACGATCTGTTTCTCATTTTTCTTTAAACCTGCCTGTAACAGAATGTTAATAAGACATGATTGTTGTGGCAGGATCTGCAATAATTAACAATTATCCACTTCACAGAGAATGCTATGCAGTACCCGATTAACGAGATGTTCCAGACCCTGCAAGGTGAGGGTTACTTTACCGGCGTCCCCGCCATTTTTATTCGTTTACAGGGATGCCCGGTTGGCTGTGCCTGGTGCGACACCAAACACACCTGGGAAAAGCTTGAGGATCGGGAAGTCTCCCTTTTCAGCATTCTGGCGAAGACCAAAGAGAGTGATAAGTGGGGGGCGGCGAGCAGTGAAGACTTGCTGGCTGTCATTGGTCGCCAGGGATACACCGCGCGGCATGTGGTGATTACGGGTGGTGAGCCTTGCATTCATGATTTGCTGCCACTGACTGACCTGCTCGAAAAGAACGGTTTTAGCTGCCAGATAGAAACCAGCGGTACTCATGAAGTGCGTTGTACGCCGAATACCTGGGTCACCGTGTCGCCAAAGCTAAATATGCGTGGTGGTTATGAAGTATTGTCGCAAGCCCTGGAGCGAGCTAACGAAATCAAACACCCAGTTGGACGCGTACGTGATATCGAAGCACTGGATGAATTGCTTGCGACGCTGACCGATGATAAACCGCGAGTCATTGCACTGCAGCCGATTAGCCAAAAGGATGATGCCACACGTTTGTGCATTGAAACCTGCATTGCGCGTAATTGGCGTTTGTCGATGCAAACACATAAATATTTAAATATTGCCTGATTACACATTTATAAGCGTTATAAATGGGTGGAACCTGTAAAGACTTCTACTCATTTATATTCTTTGTCGCCTCTAAAAAACCTCCATTTTGCCCATCCTGGACTAATCATTATCATTTTCTACAAATTCTGTGGCGTTAATTTTTCGTTGGAGTGAAAATTATTACGTCGGAGTTTGGTGGATTTTAGTCGGTATAGAATTACTTTAAATATTTGGCTTTTCAATCAATGAATTAAGTGCTCTTTAACATAATGGATGTGTTGTTTGTGTGTTTCTGTTAAGTTGGTAGATTGTGACTGACTTAAAAAATCAATAATTAATAATAGGTTATGTTTAGTGAGTTCCCCGCGCCAGCGGGGATAAACCGACATTGACTGCCCGTGGCGTCCCCGCGACCTTGAGTTCCCCGCGCCAGCGGGGATAAACCGAGTAAGCCGGTTGATTATCGCCAGGGATATTAGAGTTCCCCGCGCCAGCGGGGATAAACCGTGGGCGCAGCTCATGTATTCCAATGAGGATATGAGTTCCCCGCGCCAGCGGGGATAAACCGAGATTCGCGCAATGTACGGTAAAGACAGCACCGAGTTCCCCGCGCCAGCGGGGATAAACCGGGATTCTGCACTCTTTGATGTAATGGTACTGCGAGTTCCCCGCGCCAGCGGGGATAAACCGCCATTCTTGTTGTCGTTCATCAAGCGCAGGGGGAGTTTCCCGCGCCAGCGGGGATAAACCACGCCGAGGGATTTTAAATCAGGTGTTTAAAGCGAGTTCCCCGCGCCAGCGGGGATAAACCGAGCTTTATTGTTTTCAGGGAAAATAACGCGGCGAGTTCCCCGCGCCAGCGGGGATAAACCGCATGGGAGTCCAGATTACAAATTCCAGAATGGGAGTTCCCCGCGCCAGCGGGGATAAACCGCGCCAGTCTGAGGTTTTCCGGTCATACATCGTGAGTTCCCCGCGCCAGCGGGGATAAACCGACCGTTGCTACACATATGATCAGGCATGTGCCGAGTTCCCCGCGCCAGCGGGGATAAACCGGACGATGAGACGCCCTGGTGTGCCGCGTTCGTGAGTTCCCCGCGCCAGCGGGGATAAACCGCGTTTAGCTCCGCAATGTTGGATATCACTGATGAGTTCCCCGCACCAGCGGGAATAAACCACCATATAACCCGTTATCTCTTTCTCAAGTTTTTATATTAGCAGTACTCGTATTAAGCAACATATCCACGTAACACCTCATGTTCAAAATAGCTCTCCATATATGAGAAGTTCACAATTATCGATACAAAAAATCAAATTTAATCAAAGTGTTATTTGTATAATCCTTAAACCGTTAAGAAATTTTAACATATTATTTTTTTAATATTAATTAATGCCTGTTAATTTTTTCTTTAGAATAACAGTGTATTTTTTAAGCTTGTTATTCATTGATTAAGTAATAAATCTGGAAATTTGTCTTTGTTTTGAGGCTAATGAGTGGTTTTACATAATCGCCTCTATACGCTGTTGATGAATAGTTCTTATGAATAAAGATATCCAGTTCATACTTTAAGTGAAAATTGATAAAGTGCGATTCGTATTGTCTTTTATTCTAAAGACATCGAGTGTAGTTAATATTCCTTGTAAAAACAGGGATAAACCGAACTAGTTAAAGTTTTTATTATGTTCCCTGCATCAGCGGGGATAAACCGGACTTGTTATCATTTTTTAAGTTGTCGAACTTATGTTCCCCGCGCCAGCGGGGATAACCATTCAGGTATGTTCAGGCCGGGCAGTTTCCCGCCCGGTCTTCCTCACTTACGCATTCGACCAGCTCTGGATCGAATCCGCATTCCCCAATTCCCCATGCATCACTTCATACGATTTTTTCAGGATTACATCAGTATGTTTGGTTAACTCCTTGAAAATGCCTTTATTCATCGCGTTGTAGCGTTTGGCGTTGCTCTCAACAGGCATAAAGATATCTTTCACGCGAACCATTTTGTCGACAGCCGTTGCGTAATCCGGGTATAGCCCCAGACCTACCGCCGTATTAATCGCTGCCCCCAGGCTTGCACAACCATTAATGGCGTTACGGCGTGCCGGAAGGTTGAACACGTCGGCAAAAATCTGCATAAACAGATCGCTGTTCGAACCGCCGCCAGTAATGATCACATGCTTTGCAAAGTGATTCATTTCATTACACATATTGTCGTAATTGTTCTTCAGCGTCAGCGCCACGCTTTCCAGTATCGAACGATATATCCATGCGTAATCCATGCTGGAATCAAAGCCAATCATAATCCCGCGTTTGTACGGTTCCCACGGATTGGTCAGCCAGTCCAGCACCGTCATCAGACCATTACAGCCTGGCGGCACACAAGACGCTTTTTTGTTGAGCAAATCTTCCGGTGAAAGATCCTGTGCTTTGGCATCCTGAATTAACGACTCGCCTAACATGTCGCGTAGCCAGCTCACCGTCCACATGCCTTTGCGAATACCGTAACCTTCATACAGCAAGGTTTGCGGAATAGAAGACATAATCGGCCAGTACGCTACCGGATCTTTCGGTAGTAATTTGCCGTTCATCATCAACGCGATGTAAGTGCCAAGAGAAATTACCGCAGTTTCATCATCCAGTAACCCGGCTCCCAGTGCTTCTACCGGTTTATCACTGGTGGTACAAACAACCGGCAGCCCAGCCGGGAAATGTGTCGCCAGAGCGGCTTGAGGAGTGATATGCCCAAGAACAGTGCCCGGCATTTGCACATCAAACAGCATATGACGGGGGATATTAAACTTCTCCATGACTGCGGCATCTTCACTCCATGCCCAGGTCTTATAATCCACCGGCCACTGACCAAAATAGTTGGCGATATTGTCTTTAAACTCGCCGGTTAAGCGATGCGTCAGATAACCCGAAAAAGAGGTGACATATGCCACGTCAGGATTCGTATGTTCGTAAGGGCGTGTAACGCGTGCATCCTGCCAGCTAATCAACGGCGCAGCTGGCGTGCCATCGGCTTTCAATAACGCACGGCAGCAACGGATGGATCCCAGACCAATACCGACAATATCTTCTTTATTTCCGGCAAACTGACTCATCAAATCGTGACCGGCAAAGCATAATGATGCCCATAAATCGTCGTCAGGATGTTCTGCGGTATCGGCATCTGGCGTGTGCATCGGCTGCAATAAGCCTTTGCCTTCGCAAACCACATTACCTTCCAGATCGTACATCACCACTTTTGTGCTCTGACTTCCACCATCAATCCCTATGATGTATTTTTTCGACATGATTTTTCTCCTGTAATTTTCTGGACTTACTTGCTGCTAGCCATAGCAGGGGCGCTATCAGCAGTACGAATTTTTTGGAACAGCAAAAAGGTAAAGACGATCACCATGGCAAGCGCCGCCATGCCCATCAGCCACATATTGCGGTAGGCTTCTGCAGCGGGCAGGGTGTCTTGCCAGTAGCCGATAATCGGGTAAACGAAGACATCCGGCAGGAATCCAATCACCGAACAAATACCTACCGTGGTGCCCATAATGTAAGACGGTGTTCTCGCTTCGCCAGGGCAGGCCCAGTACAGCCCGCGTGAGGCGTAACAGGTGAATCCCAGCAGTAAAATCAGGCCAATCCCCATCGCGACCGATTGCGGGTTAGAGTTCGTGACGAGCAGGGCAGTTAACGCCAGCAAGCCGAGTACGGAAAGGATTTGGATCACGCGGGTAGGGGATTTCACTTTGCTGTAGGTGGTGATAATGCCGCCAAGTGGGCCGCACAGCGCGCGGAAGATTTTGTTGATCACAATCCCCATGTAGCTCGCCGCCACCAGCGACATGCCGTACATTTCGGTCAGATAGTTGGTGGAGTAACTCAGAATGGCGTAGATGGTGAAGACGCCAAAAATCACCATGCTGCAATACCAGGTGGTGCTGATGCGCAAAACGGCCAGGATGTCGCTAAGCTGGAATGACTGTTTTTCTTCGTTATTGGCACTGCGCAGATTGTTGTTATCGCTAACAAAAAACCAGCACAGAATCCCCAACAAGATGTAAACCACACTATAGATGATGATGACCGTTTTCAGACTGGCGCTGTCATCCGGAGCGAAGCGAGAAAAGACCCACATGGTAAACACCGCCAGCGACATTACACCGACGCCGCGCAGCCCTTCCATCCAGCCCATAATTTTCCCTTGCTCGCTATGATCGCCCAGCAATGAGGCGGCTTTAATCGACACCGACCACAGCATTAAAATAGTGGTTATCGCAAAGGCGACCTGAATACAGAGCATTACCCACAGCGGTGGATATGTTGCCATTAACAGACCCAGTAATCCGGTAATGATCATCGCGGAAGTAATCATTTTGCGGTGTGAAAATTTATCGGCAATAACGCCGCTGGGGGCATAAAGAATAATGGCCGCAATACCAAATGTACTCATTATTAAACCTATCTCGGTATTGCTGAATCCCATAAATTTCGCCATGGGAATTTGATAAATATAACGTAAATAAGCCAGGTCGAAACTAACGCCGCCGCTAAAACTAATTATCGCGAGGGTTATCCAACGGCGATATGAGTTGTGTTGCATATCGTATTCCCATTTGTAATAGACAAAAAAAAGAGAAAAGTAAGCCGCCCTTTCAGGTGGATTACTTTTCTCAGGTCTCTAGTAATTGCAATAAGAAATAACATGGAAAGCAGTGGTGTTGTGTGAGAGTAATCACGCTTCTGCTTTTTAAAATTATTTGACAATTCGAATATCACACTGTGATTACGATCACATTAGCGATTATGCCCTTATGATAAAAATTATCTCCAGTTACCAGAGATAATGAGAAAGGTAACTTCCCTCTCGCGGGGGAAGTTACCTTTCTTTTTTTTTGCCTTACGGAAATTGGAGCTAACTATGTCAATCGAATCTCTCAATGCGTTCTCAATGGATTTTTTCTCCCTGAAAGGTAAAACCGCAATTGTTACCGGCGGGAATAGCGGTTTAGGCCAGGCATTTGCCATGGCGCTGGCCAAAGCAGGCGCAAATATCTTTATTCCAAGCTTCGTTAAAGATAACGGCGAAACAAAGGAAATGATTGAAAAACAGGGTGTTGAGGTGGACTTCATGCAGGTGGATATCACCGCAGAAGGCGCGCCGCAGAAGATAATCGCCGCCTGTTGCGAACGTTTCGGTACCGTCGATATTCTGATTAACAATGCCGGTATTTGTAAGCTGAATAAGGTGCTGGACTTCGGTCGTGCCGACTGGGACCCGATGATTGATGTGAACCTGACCGCCGCATTCGAGTTAAGCTATGAAGCTGCAAAAATTATGATCCCGCAGAAAAGCGGTAAAATCATTAATATCTGTTCATTATTCTCTTACTTAGGTGGACAATGGTCACCTGCATATTCTGCCACTAAACATGCTCTTGCCGGATTCACCAAAGCTTACTGTGATGAACTAGGTCAATATAATATTCAGGTAAATGGTATTGCCCCTGGCTATTATGCAACAGATATTACGCTGGCGACACGCAGTAATCCAGAAACCAATCAGCGCGTTCTTGATCATATTCCGGCAAACCGTTGGGGCGATACTCAGGATTTAATGGGCGCAGCCGTATTCCTCGCAAGTCCGGCATCGAATTATGTCAACGGACATTTATTAGTGGTTGATGGTGGTTATTTAGTGCGCTAATCCATAACGGTGGTTTCTGTTTTCTCTTATTAATGATTATTCCATTTTTATTATCAGGAAGGAATTACTATGTCTTTATCTCGCGCAGCGATTGTCGACCAGCTAAAGGAAATTGTTGGTGCAGATCGCGTAATTACCGATGAAACAGTATTAAAGAAGAACAGTATTGACCGTTTTCGCAAATTTCCGGATATTCATGGCATTTATACTTTGCCGATTCCGGCAGCGGTCGTAAAACTCGGTTCCACAGAACAAGTATCCCGTGTGCTGAATTTTATGAATGCGCACAAAATTAACGGTGTGCCGCGTACCGGTGCTTCCGCTACCGAAGGTGGGCTGGAAACCGTTGTGGAAAACTCGGTGGTGCTCGACGGCTCTGCCATGAATCAAATCATTAATATTGATATTGAGAATATGCAGGCCACGGCGCAATGCGGAGTTCCGCTGGAAGTGCTGGAAAACGCGTTGCGTGAAAAAGGTTACACCACGGGGCATTCTCCGCAGTCAAAGCCGCTGGCGCAGATGGGCGGCCTGGTAGCAACCCGCAGTATCGGGCAGTTCTCCACACTCTACGGCGCAATCGAAGATATGGTCGTTGGTCTGGAAGCAGTATTGGCTGATGGCACCGTAACACGCATTAAAAACGTACCACGCCGCGCGGCAGGCCCGGACATTCGTCACATCATCATCGGCAACGAAGGTGCATTGTGCTATATCACTGAAGTAACTGTGAAAATCTTTAAGTTCACCCCGGAAAACAACCTCTTCTACGGCTATATCCTGGAAGACATGAAAACCGGCTTCAACATCCTGCGTGAAATCATGGTGGAAGGGTATCGTCCGTCGATCGCTCGTTTGTATGACGCTGAAGATGGCACCCAACACTTCACCCATTTTGCTGACGGAAAATGCGTGCTGATCTTTATGGCTGAAGGTAACCCTCGCATTGCGAAGGCGACGGGCGAAGGGATTGCTGAAATCGTGGCACGTTACCCGCAATGCCAGCGAGTGGACAGCAAGCTGATCGAAACCTGGTTTAACAACCTGAACTGGGGACCGGATAAAGTAGCTGCCGAACGTGTGCAGATCCTCAAAACCGGCAACATGGGCTTTACCACCGAAGTGTCCGGCTGCTGGAGCTGCATTCACGAAATCTACGAAAGCGTTATTAACCGTATTCGTACCGAGTTCCCGCACGCCGACGACATCACCATGCTGGGCGGTCACTCCTCTCACAGCTACCAGAACGGCACCAACATGTACTTCGTTTACGACTACAACGTTGTTGACTGTAAGCCGGAAGAGGAAATCGACAAGTACCACAATCCGCTCAACAAAATCATCTGCGAAGAAACCATTCGCCTCGGTGGTTCGATGGTGCACCACCACGGCATTGGTAAACATCGCGTTCACTGGAGCAAGCTGGAACACGGCAGCGCGTGGACGTTGCTGGAAGGTCTGAAAAAGCAGTTCGATCCTAACGGCATTATGAATACGGGTACTATCTATCCGATTGAAAAATAATGTGTCAGGCAGCGTTCCGCGATGACGGGGCGTTGCCTTTTCGGCTTCTCAGGCGAGAAGCCGTTCTTATTACCGGACAATGAAGGGATAAAGATGAACACTTCACCGGTGCGAATGGATGATTTACCACTTAACCGTTTTCACTGCCGCATTGCTGCGCTCACTTTCGG
Source organism: Escherichia sp. WS547 (assembly GCF_046486065.1). Lineage (NCBI taxonomy): Bacteria > Pseudomonadati > Pseudomonadota > Gammaproteobacteria > Enterobacterales > Enterobacteriaceae > Escherichia > Escherichia sp. WS547. The sequence continues at coordinate 208,169 of NZ_JBJQMA010000004.1, forward strand.
CGCACACCTGACCGACGGTTATGTCCTCGGCGTCATTGGTTACGCCATTATTCAGCTTACGCCCGCCATGCAACTGACGCCGTTTATGGCGGGAATGATTGGCGGCTCAGCACTCCTTGGTTTGTTTCTTGGCAGCCTGGTTCTGGGCTGGATCTCCGACCATATTGGGCGACAAAAAATCTTCACCTTCAGCTTTTTGCTGATTACGCTTGCTTCGTTTTTACAATTTTTTGCCACCACGCCAGAGCATCTTATTGGACTGCGCATTTTGATTGGCATTGGTCTGGGAGGCGATTACTCAGTCGGTCACACCTTGCTGGCTGAATTTTCCCCGCGCCGCCACCGCGGTATTTTGCTGGGCGCGTTCAGCGTGGTGTGGACTGTAGGCTATGTGCTGGCAAGTATTGCCGGACATCACTTTATTAGCGAAAGCCCGGAGGCCTGGCGCTGGCTGCTGGCATCGGCAGCTCTGCCCGCATTGTTGATTACGTTATTACGCTGGGGAACGCCAGAATCGCCACGCTGGCTACTGCGCCAGGGGCGTTTTGCAGAAGCTCACGCTATCGTGCATCGCTATTTTTGTCCCCATGTTTTACTGGGCGATGAAGTGGCAACGGCGACCCATAAACACATCAAAACCTTGTTCTCTTCGCGCTACTGGCGGCGCACAGCGTTTAACAGCGTCTTCTTTGTCTGCCTCGTAATCCCATGGTTTGTGATTTATACCTGGCTGCCAACTATCGCCCAGACTATTGGTCTGGAAGATGCGTTGACCGCTAGCCTGATGCTTAATGCGTTGTTAATTGTGGGTGCGCTGCTGGGATTAGTTCTGACGCACCTGCTGGCACATCGCAAATTTTTGCTGGGAAGTTTTTTGCTGCTGGCGGCAACGCTGGTAGTGATGGCTTGTTTGCCTTCCGGCAGTTCATTAACGCTGCTGCTTTTTGTTCTCTTCAGCACCACCATTTCGGCAGTCAGTAATCTGGTGGGCATTTTGCCTGCGGAAAGTTTTCCTACTGACATTCGCTCGCTGGGCGTCGGTTTTGCCACCGCCATGAGTCGGTTGGGCGCGGCGGTAAGTACTGGCCTGCTGCCGTGGGTGCTGGCGCAGTGGGGAATGCAAGTCACCTTATTGCTCCTGGCGGCAGTGTTGTTGGTTGGTTTTGTCGTGACCTGGCTATGGGCACCAGAAACCAAAGCACTCCCGCTGGTGGCGGCGGGAAATGTTGGAGGTGCGAATGAACATTCTGTTAGCGTTTAAAGCCGAACCGGATGCCGGAATGCTGGCGGAAAAAGAGTGGCAGGCGGCGGCTCAGGGTAATAGCGGACCGGATGTTTCGCTTCTGCGAAGTTTGCTCGGTGCTGATGAACAGGCTGCCGCCGCGCTGCTGTTGGCGCAGAGAAAAAACGGTACGTCGATGTCTTTAACCGCGTTGAGCATGGGGGATGAACGGGCGTTGCACTGGCTGCGCTATCTTATGGCTCTTGGGTTTGAGGAAGCTGTATTGCTGGAGACGGCGGCAGATCTGCGCTTTGCGCCGGAATTTGTCGCTCGCCATATTGCCGAATGGCAGTACCAGAATCCGCTGGAGCTGATAATTACTGGCTGCCAAAGCAGCGAAGGGCAGAATGGGCAAACGCCATTTTTGCTGGCGGAAATGCTGGGCTGGCCCTGCTTCACCCAGGTGGAGCGTTTTACTCTCGACGCGCCGTTTATCACCCTTGAACAGCGTACTGAAAACGGGCTGCGCTGTTGCCGGGTTCGCTTGCCTGCGGTGATTGCCGTGCGTCAGTGCGGTGAAGTGGCCTTGCCAGTACCGGGAATGCGTCAGCGAATGGCGGTGGGGAAAGCAGCAATTATCCGTAAAACTGTTGCTGCCGAATCGCCAGCGATGCAGTGTCTGCAACTGGCAAGAGCAGAGCAACAACGCGGAGCGACGCTGATTGATGGGCAAACGGTAGCAGAAAAAGCGCAAAAGCTATGGCAGGACTATTTACGCCAAAGGATGCAGCCATGAATATCGCAATTGTGACAATAAATCAGGAGAATGCCGCAACAGCGAGCTGGCAGGCGGCGCAGGATTTCAGCGGTTGTACCCTGGCGCACTGGAAGATTGAACCTCAGCCCGCTGTGGCGGAACAGGTGCTGGATGCGCTGGTGGAACAGTGGCAGCGAACGCCAGCGGACGTTGTTCTCTTTCCGCCGGGAACGTTTGGCGATGAACTGTCGACCCGGCTGGCCTGGCGTTTACATGGTGCAAGCATCTGCCAGGTGACTTCGTTAGATATTCCAACCGTAAGCGTGCGCAAATCCCACTGGGGAAATGCGCTAACGGCGACGCTGCAAACAGAAAAACGCCCGCTATGCCTTTCGCTGGCACGTCAGGCGGGAGCAGATAAAAACGCCACGTTGCCCTCTGGTATGCAGCAACTGAACATTGTCCCAGGTGCGCTTCCCGACTGGCTGGTTAGCATAGAAAACCTGAAAAATGTTACCCGCGACCCATTAGCTGAGGCCAGACGGGTGCTGGTGGTGGGGCAGGGCGGAGAGGCAGATAACCAGGAAATCGCTATGCTGGCAGAAAAGCTGGGAGCCGAAGTGGGCTACAGTCGGGCACGAGTGATGAACGGTGGCGTTGATGCCGAAAAAGTGATTGGTATTTCTGGACATCTGCTGGCACCTGAGGTGTGTATTGTTGTTGGCGCTTCCGGCGCAGCAGCGTTAATGGCGGGCGTACGCAATAGCAAGTTTGTGGTGGCGATTAATCATGACGCCAGCGCAGCGGTATTTTCACAGGCAGATGTTGGCGTGGTTGATGACTGGAAAGTGGTGCTGGAGGCACTGGTGACAAACATTCACGCAGAATGCCAATAACGTGCAGCCGGATGATCCTGCCTACGGTTTCGGGCTGGGGACTTGTAAGCCTGATAAGACGCGTCAATGAACTGAACCCCAAAACCTGGACAGTTTCAGTTAACCGGCTTTTTGATGCTCAGTCCGGTATTCTACCGGACTGAGTCCCCCAAGACTGAGTTTTATTCTTTTTTGATTCCAGTAAGTTATGTATTCGTTAACGGCATTTTCCAGCTCTTCTACACTTCTGTAGTCCCGGCGATAGTACATT